>CAYUXU010000001.1:0-35782 GCA_964449005.1 uncultured Erysipelotrichaceae bacterium
ACTCATTAGTCTTACCTTTTTGATAGATCGAAGCATAGCATGATTTACTTACTTCTTCTAAAAAAACGTTCTTTAAAAAGTAATTATCAGCTGAACAAATATAAGTATTTCTTATTTTATCTTGTACGTAATATAAAGAGGCATGGTTGTTTCGTGACGCAAACTCTGGATTTTCAATAATTGTTACTTGATATTTTTCTTTTAAATAGTTAAACATTTCTTTTTTATAACCGACAACAATTGTAATATCAGAAATGTTAGCCGCAAGTAATTGCTTAATTTGTCGTTCGATTAAAACTTCTCCTTTTACGATAAGAAGTCCTTTTGGAATTTCATATGAGATAGGAGCAAAGCGCGAAGATGTACCAGCTGCCATAATTACTGCATTAACTGTTTGATTTGATTTTTTCATTATTTAAAGACCCACAAACTCAGACTTTAAAAGCTTATAAAAGTCTTTAGCGTAGCGGTATTGACGTAATGAATATTCCCCAAACTCAACCCCATAAGTTCTTTTATATTCACACCAATTACTCCAAAGCAAGCCACACATCGCAATATAAGCATAGATCTTGATCCGATTATCTTTACTACAGCCTTCAATAAAATAAGCATCAATTAAGCTATCAACTTGTTTTTTATTATAAAGCGAATATATCGCAAACATGGCAATATCAAGATGTGGATCTTGCATCGCCGCATACTCCCAATCAATTAAATATATCCTATCATCGGCAAATATAAAATTGTCTGGAACTGCATCAATATGAGTTAAAACCCACTCTTTGGGGAATTGAGCAATTACTTTCTTTAGTTTCCAAATATTATTTTTGGTAGTTTGATAATCAAGAAAAATTGATTTCTCTCCTTGCCAAAGTTTTTCATAATATTCAATTTTTTCAAAAACATCAAAACTATGATCAACTTGAAGTTTCATATTATGAAACTCGCGTAATTTAGCCATTACAGCTTTTACATCCGATTTTTTAAACGGATCTGAAACTCGAGCATTTTCAATAAACTTACTAATTTTAATACCCGATTTTGGATCGATATAAATTACTTCATCAGAAAGCTCAGCACTTTTAATAACTTGATAAACTTGATATTCTTGAGAACGATTGATTAATTTTTCAGTACCTTCCCCAGGTAAGCGCATAATAAAGGTGTCTGCATTAACTTTAAATTTAAATGAATGATTTGTCATACCTTGTTTTAAAAGGCTAATATTTAAGATATCACTAGTTGGAATCTTCATTTCCCGGGAAATAAGTTTCACGGTCTTAGAAAGAAGATTTTTCGATGAGTTATCTAACTCACGAAGTTGTTCATAAGTGTTTATTTCATAAACCGTTTCTGGCTTAGTGAGTTTACCATAAATTGGTTCACTATACTTAAATGAAAATAAGGCCTTCTCCCAAAACTCATTATTATAATTTTCATTTCTTACAAGTTCATTTAACCTGAGTTTTAAGTCTATAACATTTTTACCCAAAAGATAGGCAATCCCAAGCATCTTCTGCCCGAGTTTATTGCTTTTAATAGTTACTAGTTTTCTTTGACGATTTAATTTAATATTACTTTCAGCCTCAAGTTCCTCAGAAATTAAATACCAGGAGTAAAGTTCGTATTTTGAAAAAGGATTTTCTTTTGACCAAATATCACCTGGAATAATATAAGAATTTGATATTTTATCGCTAACTAACTCTAATGAAGATAAATTATTTTTTGTAACATAGCTCGGATTATAAATTAATTCAACATTATATTTATCAATTAAAAACTCAAATTTATCTTTTTGAAAACCTACTACAATATAAATATTTGTCACGCCAACCGCATGGAGTTGTTTTAATAAACGTTCAATTAAAATCTCTCCATTAATTTCTAGCAGCGCCTTAGGCACTTCATTATTAATTGGAATCATTCTTAAGCCAAAACCAGCCGCTAAGATAATAGCACTATCAGGTCGCGACCTTCTTAAGAAGTCTTTAGCTTGTTTTGTTAAATGAAAGTCTGAAGCTAAATAACCTTTTTTAACTAATGATTTAATTGCTTCGTTAACTTTCCCTAAAGAAAAAGAAGTGGCCTCAGCGATGAAACGTTGGTTACTATAATCGACACTTGCTATTAGCTTTAAAACCTCTAATTCATATATATTCATAGTGGCCTCTTCTGTTCATTAAGGATGTAAATTTATAATCTATGAACACAATACCACCAATATTTTTCATTTACAATAGAAAAATAAAAAATCATAACGCTAGTTATGATTCTGGTTGACTGCTATTTAAATTTACTGCTTTGGTATGTTTCGCAATTCGTTGGTTCGGCGGAACTGGCGTCATATAATTTTCACCATAAGTCGCAATTAAGAAAGCCTGATAATTAGCAGGAACCGGATATTTTCCATCTTCAAATGGAACCCGAATAATTGGATATAAATCATCATATTTTAAACGTGACTTAAAACTATCAAAAGTCCATGTTAGTGGTAAATAAGCATCACTTGAATCTTGGTTTGCTTTACCATACCAATTGGCGTAATTATAAAGTAGCTTTTTTAAAGGTAAGGGATGAATTTTTAAATTCTCAAATAAGACAATTGGCAACATCAATAAGAAAGCAGCCGATTTATGAAAGAAATGAGTTAACTTATTTTCAGATATTTTTTCAAAAACAAAAACATCTAAAAATAAACCATCTCCCTCACAACCATGGTTTAATAAGAAATTTCTTTCTTTGATATATGTGTTTTTAATTCGAAACTTCATGGCAGGCAAGGTGACGTTATAACGAGAATTTTTCTCAAAACAATGATAATAGAAATTATCCCCAATCTCGTGATCAAGCACCGTTAGTAATTTTTTATAATTCTTTCGATCGAGTAAAACATCTAAATCATCATCCCAAGGAATAAAGCCTTGATGACGAATTGCCCCCAACATACTACCAAATGCTAAAATATAATCAATCTCATGTTCCACGCAGATTCGATCAAATTCTCTTAAAATTTCCATTAGCTTAATTTGAATGTCACGCACATAAATCGTTTCGCCGTTTGCCTTTTTAACCGCGATATATTGTTGCTGATTCTGATTTTCTCTATTTAGCATATTTCATGTAATTCCTGATAAATCTGATTTTTGGAAATTTTTAATTCTTTACTGATTTTACGAATAGCTTCACTTTTCGTTAAGCCTTGTGCCATCTCTTCTTCAACTAAGCTTCTAATATCATCCATAACTAATAAATACTCTTCTTGAAGGTGACCGGCAATAACTAACACAATCTCACCTTTTATTTCATCTATCTCAGCCAAAACTTCTGAAATATTACCGCGCATAAATTCTTCATGAAGTTTAGTAATCTCACGAGCTAAACACATTTGGCGATTACCAAAGACATCATAAATATGTTGCAAGGTTTTTTTCACGCGATGTGGTGCTTCATAAATAACCAACGTCTCTGGATATAAAAGATAACGTTCTAATTGCCTTTGACGAATCGAAAACTTTTGGTTTAAAAATCCGACAAAAACATATTGTGTAGTATTTAAACCAGAAGCTACTAAGGCATTAATCCCAGCATGAGCTCCTGAAATTGGAACCACATTATAACCCGCTTGAACTACCATCGAAACTAAGATATTACCTGGATCAGAAATCAAAGGATAACCGGCATCGCTAACTAAAGCCACATTTTTTCCTTGATTCAGTAAATCAACAATCCCTTGACTACTTGCCATCTCATTAAATTTATGATGAGCAATCATTCTGGTTTCAATCGAAAAATAGGCTAAGAGTTTCCCAGTTTGTCTAGTATCCTCAGCGGCAATAATATCAACCTCTTTTAAGATTTCAATTGCTCTTGGTGTCATCTCAGATAAATTACCAATTGGAGTTGCCACCAAATAAAGTGTTGCTTGTTTATTATTGAAACTACTTTGTCTTTTCATTTTTTTTGATTCCGATAGTCTTCAAAAGCTGTCTCAAAAGGAAGAATTAAAATTTCATCTTTGTTTTCTAAACGTGCTTCTTGAGTTAAGACATTAATATTAGTAACTTTATAACGTTTCCCTTGAAAGTGAATTTGACTATTAATCTTTGGGGTTTCTACCTTTAAAATACTATACAACTCATTTTCATAAGCTAAACAGCACATTAACTTACCACATTGCCCAGAAAGTTTTTGAACATTTAAAGCCATCATTTGATTTTTGGCCATATTAATCGAAATAACTCCAAATTCTTCTTTGAATTTTGAACAACATGTTTCCATACCGCAAGTTCCAATACCACCGACAATCTTGGCCTTATCACGGGGTCCAACTTGTCTAAGTTCAATCCGACATTTTAAAGCGGCAGCTAATTCTTTTAATAGTTCCCTAAAATCAACTCTAACTTCTGAAATATAAACAAATAAAATCTTACTCCGATCTAAGGTGTATTCTGCACTAATCAAGTTCATATCTAAATTTAGCTTAGCAATCAAATTTTCACATATTTCACGAGCCTCGGCAGCTAAACGGCTATTTTCAGCTTGGGTTGCTAAATCAAATTCATCAGCAACTCGAATAATTGGTTTTAATGGTGCATCAAAACGGGTCCCATCAATTAAAACTGGCGGTCCAATTACCTCACCAATCTCAAGACCACGGGTTGTTTCCACTACAACTTGGCTATTTACTTCTAAAGCATCATCATATAAACCAAAGTAATATGGTTTTTTACTTTGCAGAAATTTTACTGGCACATAATAATTAAACATTTCTGACATCGGTACTTACCTCCTGTATTTGATAAACAAATTGATCAATTAATAATGCAAGGTTATTATATGGATTTAACTTGCGCTTTTGCCTTAGGACGATGGCGAGATATTTTGAAACATCACGTAACTGATATTTAACTATCATATCACTCCACCATTTATTGCCATTTTCTTGTCCTAAAATACAATCTTGGAAAAAGATAATTAAGATTTCAAAGAAATATTTAACGATTTGGTCATCTAAAGCTTTGTTTTTTGACTTAAATAAAGTTAATTGAACTTCAAACAAAGCTTCATAGGGATTTATTAAATACTTTTCTAAAAACTGAATCGCTCCAGCTTTCGCAATTAAATAAGGGTCGCTTTCAACTATTTCTAGACTTTGATTACTATCTTTAATTAACTTACTTAGTAAATATGCATCTAAATCATTTAAACCAGCTTTTAAGTTACTTTGATAAAACACTTCAAAATTAGTTGGTAAGAAAGTTAAAACTTGACAGCGTGAGACAATCGTAGGTATAACTAAATTTTCATCCATCGCAATTAAAATGCCAGTAACGGTTTGACTAATCGGATCTTCCAGAAATTTTAATAAGCTATTTAAAGCTTCAATTGTAGAATTTTCAACATAATTGATAATATAAATCTTTTGGTTAGCAACTTCTAATGCTGTTTGATTAAAACTATGCTGGAGATTTAAAATCGTTTCTTTTTTTATAGAACTATCTTTTCCATTTAAGAAAATAAAATCACCGTAATTAAATTGTTCAATCCTGTGACATGTCTCGCAATTTTCACAAGCCCACCCAGTATCATTTTTATTAGGACAAACTAAACTTTGGGCTAATAAAATTGCGGTCTTCTCTTTAACAACCGGATCACTACCGACAAAAAGATAAGCATGAGCTAAACGTTTGTTAAGCAAAGCTTGCTTTAAGACACGGTGAATAATTGGTTGTTTAGCTGCTAATTCATTTTGAAACATCTTTATCAATCCACTCAATAATTCCACTTGTTATTTCAGTTACTAGCTCATCAATCGTTTTCATTCCATCGAAAACTAAGAAACGCTCAGGAAACATCTTTAAGATTTCTTGATAGCCAGTTACTACTTTTTTATGAAAGTCGCTACTTTCTTGATCTAAGCGGTCGAGGTTAGTGCGATTTTTGATTCGAGCTAAACCAGCTTCTGCCGTCACTTCAAGAAAAATTGTTAAGTCAGGGAAAAAATCTTCAATCGCAAATTTATTAATTTCAAGAATATCGTCAATCGCAATCCCACGGGCAAACCCTTGATAAGCCAGTGAACTATCAACAAAGCGATCGCAAATTACAATTTTACCATTAGATAAAGCTGGCCAAATAATATCGACTAAATGTTGGCGACGACTGGCGGCATAAAGTAACGCCTCAGTTTTATAATCCATCGCTACATTTTCTAAATCTAAAATAACGTTCCGGATTTGTTCGGCAATTTCACTACCGCCTGGTTCCCGCGTATATACTACCTGATATCCGGCTGTGACTAAACTTTGATAAACTCCTTGACTGACTGAAGTTTTCCCACTCCCATCAGCCCCCTCAAAAGTCACAAATATTCCTTTTTCCCTTGCTAGTTCCTTCATAATTTGATTATATCATTAATTAATACTTATTTAATACAGTCTTATTGTTTCACGTGAAACATTTATTGACCATCTTTCCTAACTTTTTGGTATTCCTTGATTTGACGTTGATAAACTTTCAACATTGTTGCTTCAAATGGTAATTCTACCTCACGATGCGCTAATTCTTGAAGATATTGTTTTGTGAAAATTGGGTTTAAAAGTAAAAGCGGTCCAACGATTTGAGTCGCAATAAGATTTTTGTATTTAAAGCCTTCTAGTTTAGAATTTTTGTTTAAACCTATCCCCTTTTCAACTTTAGCGAAATAATTATCTTGATTATTACCATATAGCATCCCAAACTGAGTCTTATGACCAATTATTTTGATGCCTTGATAGTCAACTAACATCATGGCGTTATAACGCTTAAAATAATCTAATTGACTATAAAAATCAAAAATAGCGAGACCAGCTTTCTCATCGCCTGGCTCATAAATAATTTTTGCACCTAAGATATCGACGGCATTACCAACGAATAAAAAGAAATGGCCTGCCTCTATCTGGCCTTTAATAATTCCTTTATATGGTAAGAGTTTCTCAATAATTTTCTTTTGATTGTTTTCTGACATTGGGCCTAAATAAACTAGATCAACCGGAGAACTAACAAAATAGGGAGTGTCATTTAACTTGGTATATATAAACTCAGCCTCAGGGAAAGTTAATTCCAAATATTTAATAGTGCCGTTTTCCCCAAATAAGGCCGCTACTTCTGAATAAAGAAATTCAATTTTCACCTAAACCACCTCCTTAAACATTTCTAAAATCTTATTTTGGAGTTGTTTTGATTCCGGAATATTAGTGGTGTCATATAAAATTACGACGGTTTTTAGGTTCGCAATATCTAATAACTTAATCGTATCCATTTGATTACTCGCTTCAAAAAGCTTGCTTTTATCAATCCCAGCTAATTCAAAGCGGAGCTGATACTCAGCAGTTCTTTTGCCCCCGATAATTATTTGTTTAATATTGGGTTGATTTAAATATTCAAAGTCAGCGTCATAGAGCCAACTTAGATTTTCGATTTCCATTGGTCTTTCTTTTAACCAATAATCTTCATTAACGAAAATAACCGCAGTAGCTTGATAGTCATCTAAATTATGCCGTATATAATCTAAAGTTCGGGAAGTTCCAACCGGATTTTGCCCCTTTGCAAGGAGGCGTACTACTTTATAATCTTGATATGAAACTGTCTCGAAGCGAGTGGCAGTAATTTCTAGATTTTTAAAAGCAGCGATTAACGTTTGATGGGTCAAACCTAATTGCCTTAAAGTAGTGATGGCAGTTACTGAATTATAAATATCGGTAATATTATTGCCAATTAATCGATAATTAAACTTCTCACCTTTTTCTTCCACAGTAATTAATTGTGCTTCGTAATCTACTGCTGTCACTACTAAGTCAGCAGCGAGATTTTTAAAATCGCAATTATCGCAATGAACTTTACCAATGTGATGATATCTTACAAAATCATAAATTAAGACATGATCACACTTTGGGCAATAATATAAATCATTAATAATACTATCTCTGCGCTCAGTTTCCCCCGGTAAGGGCGCAACCGAAAAAACAAATTTTTGATTGTCTCTTCCAATAAAAGAACTAATAGTATCTGCACTATTAACGATTAGGGTAGTTTCTTCTGGTAAATATTTATCAATTAAATCCCTAATATATTCATAATGAGCATTTCTTCGATAAGAATCACGAAAAAGATTAGTAATAACTAAATAATCCGGTTTCAAATAAGGAAAGATCCGAATTGAGGCCCTTTCGTCAATTTCGAAAACTCCGTAAGGTTTTAAGTTACTCCCATTAAGTTTTGTTGAGCTAAGTAAGGTAACGACTATTCCTTCAACAATATTACTACCATAACTATTACTAACAAACGAGATATTTTCATTTTTTAGAATGTCTCCAATTAAATTGGTGACGGTGGTTTTACCATTAGTACCAGTCACCCCAATTAAAATATCAGGTTTTTCTAAATACTTTAAAATATTTGGACAAATTTTCAAAGCTACAACGCCGGGAAAATGAGTGGCGTTACGCCCTAAAAGCAGCAAGAGACGGCGGCTAATCCGCGCTAAAACATTTGCGATATAGAAATTAATTGGTTTTCTCATAGCTGGCTCCTTTTATTGCTTTATTTTAACATAGGAAACCTTTTTCTTCTATTAAATAAAAAACCTCCAAATTTATCGGAGGCTTTTCTTTAAAGGTTTCTAATCTTGTAAAAGTATTTGTCGACTAGGTCATCATTATGCTTGGCGGCATCTTCATCCATAAAGGCAATATGTCCATTATAGTAAACATCTGGAGTATAACCATCTTTAACTAACAGTTCTACCATTTGCGTTAAAAGCATATTTTGGAGTAAGACCATTGGGATGGTACTACTAGACCCAACTTTCATTGGGAACCCTTCAATTTCAACGACAGCATCCCCAATTAAGGAACTGTTATCTAAAACAATATCCACAACATCTTTTAATTTAACATTATCGCGATGCTTTGTCGTTAAATAATCACTATATTCAACTGCTGTTATCGCAATTACCGGTATTCCTTTTTCTTTAGCACGGATTGCGGCATCGACCGGCGCAATATTATTCCCAGAATTAGAGAAGACAATTAAGACGTCATTTTCATTGATTCGATGATAATCAATAATTTGTTTTCCAATATCATAAGTATTTTCTATCGTATAGCTTTTAGTAATTTCATGAGATCCAGAAATACTTGGCTCATATAAGGCACAATAATTAGCGGGTGTCGCTGCTCTCCAGAAAGCATCTTCTGGGATTAAATGCGAATGGCCGGAGCCAAATCCATAAATAATACCACCTTTTTTAGTTTGATCAGCTAAAAGTCGGGCGGCTTTCATAATGTTTTCTAATTGGGTTTCTTCAATCTTCGCAATAATTTCTGATACCCCTTTTAAATATCGTAAAGCTGCATTCATTTCTCTTCCTCCTTTAATTATTTTATCATGGTTCGTGACTGGCTTCAATTAGACCTGCCTTGACAATAAGGAGGCAAAACTATAGTATAAAATTAACACGATGACAAGTCTTAGTAGGTTGTATTCGTCTTTAGAGAAGTGATGGTTGGTGAAAATCACTGATAGAGCAACTGAATTCCAACTTGGAGTGGAAGCATGTCTTCCCGGGCGACCGTTATGCTGATGAGAAAATGTTTCACGTGAAACATTTTGAATTTGGGTGGCAACACGAGACATCGTCCCAAGCGATGTCTTTTTTTTATAAAGGAGGTTATATGTTAGATATTAATTTAATTAGAACCCAACCAGAATTAGTCAAATCAAATATTGAGAAAAAATTTCAACACGAAAAACTACCTCTGGTTGATGAAGTCTTAGAACTTGATGAAAAATTTCGAGCTTTAAAAACTCGAGGTGATCAAATCCGGGCCTTAAGAAATCAAAGCAGTAAGAAAATCGGTGAATTAATGCGTAATAAAGACCAAGTGGGAGCTGATTTATTAAAAGCCGAAATGACTGCCCTTGGTGAAGAATTACTCGAATTGGAAAAAGAAGAAGCCCTCTTACAAACCAGAATTAATGAAATTATGTTAGTTTTACCAAATATTATTGATCCTAGTGTGCCAATTGGTAAAGATGATAGCGAAAATGTCGAAGTGGCTAAATATGGGACAATTCGTGATTTTGACTTTGAAATTCCTTATCATGTTGATATTTTAGAGAAACTGGGTGGGATTGATTTAGATAGTGCTCGTAAAGTAAGTGGAAATGGCTTTTATTATTTGTTAGGAGATGTAGCGCGACTCCATTCTGCAATATTAGCTTATGCTCGTGATTTTATGATAAATAAAGGTTTCATTTATACGATTCCGCCATATATGATTCGTCAAGAAGTTGTCAGGGGTGTCATGAGTTTTACTGAAATGGAAAATATGATGTATAAAATTGAGGGCGAAGATCTTTACTTAATCGGTACTAGTGAACACTCAATGATCGGTCGTTATATTGATACTATTTTAGAAGAAAAAACTTTGCCACAAACTTATACTAGTTATTCAGCTTGTTTTAGGAAAGAAGTTGGGGCTCACGGTATTGAGGAACGTGGTGTCTTTCGAGTTCACCAATTTGAAAAACAAGAAATGATAGTCGTTTGTCGTCCTGAAGATAGTGCTGCTTGGTTTGAAAAACTTTACCAATATGCTGTTGAATTTTTCTTAACTTTAGATATTCCAGTACGAGTTTTGGAATGTTGTTCTGGCGATCTCGCTGATTTAAAAGTAAAAAGCGTTGATGTTGAGGCTTATAGTCCCAGGCAAAACAAATACTTTGAAGTTGGAAGTTGTTCTAACTTAGGTGATGCTCAAGCGCGTCGTTTAAAAATTCGAGTCGATGGAGCGGACGGACGCTATTTTGCTCACACTTTAAATAATACTGTAGTCGCTCCGCCCCGGATGTTGATTTCATTTTTAGAAAATAATTTAAATGCCGATGGTTCAGTTATGATTCCAAAAGCACTCCAACCATATATGGGTGGTCAAAAAATTATTGAAGTTGTTTAGTTAAATAATTTGAAATAAACGAAATATTAAGTATACTTAATAGTGGTACAACAAACATGTTATAATCAGGTCAGGACCGGAAGGAAGCAGCCTTACTTAACCTCTGTTTGGGTGTACCTTTTATTTTGGAGAGTTTAATGGATAATTATTTTATGCAAGCCGCATTATTACAAGCTCAGCAAGCTTTAAAACTTGACGAAGTACCAATTGGCGCAGTTGTTGTGCAAGCTGGAAAAATCGTTGGAGAAGGTTTTAATTTGAAAATCACTAATAATGATGCTTTAGCCCACGCCGAAATGATTGCCTTAAAAGCTGCTCAAGCGAGTTTAAAAACTTGGTGTTTAGAAGATTGTACCCTTTATGTCACCTTAGAACCTTGTGCGATGTGTGTTGGTGCTTTGGTCCATACGAGGATTAAACGTTTAGTATTTGCTGCAAGTGATCCCAAAAGTGGTGCTTGTGGTGGGGCTATCACCTTAGCTAATCAAACTTATTTAAATCACAAATTTGAAATAACTTCCGGAGTATTGGCTGATGAAGCTAGTGCTCTCTTAAAAACATTTTTTAAAAATAAAAGAAAAATCAACCATGAAACTTAGTTAGTTTTGTTATAATAATAAAAAGGAGTTGTCTATGACTTATAAAGCCCTCTATCGAACTTATCGACCAGTTACTTTTGATGAAATTGTTGGTCAAGATCATATCGTCCAAACTTTAAGCAATGCTTTAACTAATAATAAATTAGCCCATGCTTATTTATTTACCGGACCTCGCGGGACTGGAAAAACTAGTGTCGCGAAGCTTTTAGCTAAAGCGGTAAATTGTACTGACGAGAACGTTTTAATTTGTAATAAATGTCAAAACTGTCAAGCCGCTTTACTCAATACCCATCCTGATGTGGTAGAAATTGATGCCGCTAGTAATAATGGGGTCGATGAAATTAGAGATTTAATTGATAAAGTAAAATATTCTCCTTTAATGGGGAAATATAAAATATATATCATTGATGAGGTTCATATGCTTTCAACTGGTGCTTTTAATGCACTTCTAAAGACATTAGAAGAACCACCAGCTCATATTATCTTTATTTTAGCAACTACTGAACCACATAAAGTCTTAGCGACGATTATTTCACGTTGTCAACGTTATGATTTTGTTAAAGTCACCGAAGAACACATTGAAGGTGTTTTAAAGAAAGTTCTTGAATCTGAAAAAATCGCCTATGAAGGTGAAGCTTTACAATTAATCAGCGCCTTAGCCGAAGGTGGGATGCGTGATGCTTTAAGTATTTTAGATCAAAGTATTTCTTATAGCGAAGGAAAATTAACTGCTTTAGAAATTAGAGAAGTTTATGGAATAACTACTTACGAAGATAAGCTAAATTTTATTCAGCTAATTGTTAAACAAGATGTGCCATTATTATTAAAACTAATTAATGATTTTGATAGTAAAGGAGTTGATTTAAGAAGATTAACCTTAGATTTAGTTAAAATTCTTAAAGATCTCACAGTATATCTTCAAACTTCAGAGATAAGTTTGACTAGTTTAGTTGATAATGCATTTTTAAAGCAACTTCTACCACTTTTAAATCCCGAACAAATTTTCCATTTTATTAATGTGTTAATGCAAACTTACCAAGAATATCGCTTCTCAGGCAATATTAAAACTCAGTTTGAACTCGCTATTTTAAGCTTAACCTTGTTTAATAGCCAAAAAGAAATCACTAACAGCGTAACTCAAGTGGCTGTTAAAGAAGATTTGGTTGTTAAAACGCCTGAAGTAATTATTGAAGACAAGGTCGTGCCCACTTTAAAAGTTACAGCTAAACCAGAAGTCATTAAAGAAGAAGTAGCTCCCACAACTAAAGCTGATCCAAATAAACTTATGCCACAAAGCTTCGACCAAAATTACTATTTAAGTTTACTTGTTGGAGCACAGCGCCCTCTACGTGAAAAATTAGTTTTAAAATGGCCTACTTTAAAAGATTACACCTTAGATTTAAATTATAGTCGGATGGCCAAAGCCTTACTTAATAGTAAACTAATTGCCGCTGGTGAAAATTATTTAATTGTTACTTCTGAATTTGAGGCTTTAGCCGAAGAAATCAATATGTTGATTGCCCCAGAAGACTTAATTAATTTCACAACGACTGTTTTCAACCATCCTTATCGGGTTTTTGCTTTAAACTTGAAACAACATCAAGAGTTGATTACTGCTTTTAAAAAGCATCAAAGTGAAAACTCATTACCCCAAATGGTAACTGTTGAATTTGAAACCCCAAAAACGACTATCGAAACACCTACTACCACTGAAGAGAAAATAATTGATCTCTTTGGTAGTAATATGTTTGAAATAATTGAATAAAGGAGCTGATATGTCTTATCCAAAAGCATTTCTCGATATCGTCAATAGTTTCCGTCAATTACCTGGGGTGGGACAAAAGACAGCGGAACGCTATGCGTTTGCTGTTTTAGAAATGGACGATGTCGCCGTTAAAGAATTTAGTGAGAGTTTAACTAATAGTTACACAACTTTAAGAAACTGTCAGCTTTGTGGTTTTCTGACCGCAAATGATACTTGTGAATTTTGCCAAGATCAAAAGCGTGATCAAAGCACTATTTGTATTGTTAGTTATGATAAAGACGTTATTGCGATGGAAAACACGAAAGCTTACCAGGGCCTTTATCATGTTTTAAAGGGGGTTATTTCAACGAGTAAGGGAACTTTACCTGAAGATTTGAATTTTAATTCACTTTTAAAGCGCCTTGATAATATTAAAGAAGTCATTATCGCAACTAGTTTTACTTTAGAAGGAGAAACTACCGCTTTATATTTAAGCAAATTATTGGCTAGTTTCCCAAATATCACAATTTCTCGTTTAGCTCATGGTTTACCGGTGGGTTCACAACTTGATTATGCAGATGAATTAACTTTAATGAAAGCGATGCATGATCGAAAACAATTAAAAGATGAAAGTGAGAATTAATTTATGAAAACTGATATTGAAATTGCTCAAGACTATCCGCCACTAGCGATTGATAAAATCGCTGATAAATTAAATTTACCAACTGCGGCTCTAATTAGATATGGAGAAAATAAAGCCAAAGTAAAACCTGATTTAGTAACTAGCGATAAAAATGGCAAAATTATCTTAGTCACTTCTATAAACCCAACACCTTTTGGTGAAGGAAAATCCACAACCGTAATTGGTTTAGTAGATGGCCTGGCAAAACTCAATAAATCAGTCATGGGCGCCTTAAGAGAACCATCAATGGGTCCCGTTTTTGGAATCAAAGGTGGAGCGGCTGGCGGTGGCCACGCTCAAGTTAATCCGATGGAAGATATTAATCTCCATTTTACTGGTGATTTACACGCCATTACTAGTGCTCATAATTTAATTAGTGCAATCTTAGACAATCATTTATTTAATGGTAATGCCTTAAATATTGATGTAAATAATATTGCTTGGCCACGAGCGATGGATATGAATGATCGAGCTTTAAGAAAAATTAAAATCGCTTATAGTAAAGATGAGTCGCTGTATCGTGATAGTTCTTTTGTAATTACTGTTGCCAGTGAAATTATGGCAATTTTATGTTTAGCTACTTCCTTAAATGATTTCAAAAATCGCGTGGCTAAAGTTGTGGTAGCTTATGATATTAATCAAAAACCAGTGACGGTCGCTGATCTAAAAATTGTCGGTGCTATTGCGACAATTATGAAAGATGCACTTTATCCAAATTTAGTTCAAACTTTAGAACACAACCCGATTTTTATTCATGGTGGACCTTTTGCTAATATTGCTCATGGTAATAATTCCATTATTGCGACTAAATTAGCCACTAGATTAGCCGATTATGTTGTAACTGAAGCTGGCTTTGGCGCTGATTTAGGAGCTGAGAAATTTTTCAATATTAAATGTCGCTTTGGAAAACTCAAGCCGAGTGCGGTTGTTATTGTTGTTACCTTAAAAGCTTTAAAACTCCATGGCGGAATTGCTAATAAAAATATTACCTTAACTAATCCGGAAGCAGTAGCGTTAGGTTTAGATAATTTAAGAAAACATATCGAAACAGTTACTAATTTTAATAGTCCTTTTGTAATAGCTTTAAATCGCTTTAATGATGATACCGAAGAAGAAATTGCGGTGGTAGCTGACTTTGCCAAAAAACATAATTACCCCTATGCTACTTGTAATGCTTGGGCAGAAGGTGGTGCTGGCGCTGTCGAACTAGCCGAAATGGTGGTTAAAGCAATTGATAAACCAGTTGAAATCAATCATACTTATGATTTAAAAGACCCCATCGAGAAAAAGCTTAATTTAATTGCTACTAAGGTTTATGGAGCTCAAGGAATTGAATTTTCGGAAACTGCTTTAAAACAACTTGCTTTAATTAAAGAAAATAATTGGGATGATTTAGCGGTTTGTGTCGCTAAAACACCCCTTTCCTTAACTGATAACCCGAAAATTAAAGGACGACCTCGTGATTTTATGATTCATGTTTCGGAATTAAGAGTTTCTGCCGGAGCTGGATTTGTGGTAGCTTTAACTGGAAGTGTCATGACAATGCCCGGATTACCAAAGATTCCAAGTGCTGAAAACATTGATATTAATGATCTCTATCAAATTAGTGGTTTGTTTTAAACAAAGGATATGATTATGAAAAAATTTAGTTTAATTAGAAAAGATGACTTGATTTCCAATAACTTTGAACGTCTTTTAAAATTAGAATTAGAAAAAAATGCTTTTATTTATGATGAAGAAAATCCCGAAATTGTCATCGCAATTGGTGGAGATGGCACTTTTTTAAGAGCGGTCGATCGTTATATTGACCAAGTTGAAAAAGTTGGTTTTTTAGCGATTCACACTGGTACTTTAGGCTTTTTCAGTGAATATTCAGTTGATGAATATGAATTATTAGTTGAAGATTTAATTAATAAAACCCCTACTACCTTCCAAAAGCGCTTATTAGAAATTGATGTTTATCGTGAAAAAGTCGAAAAATATTATGCAGTCAATGAAGCTCGAGTTGAAAATATTATTCATACCCAAATTATGCAAGTAGCGATTAATCAACAACACTTTGAAACTTTTCGGGGGACCGGACTTTGTGTTAGTACTCAATTGGGCTCAACAGCTTATAATCGTTCTTTAGGTGGAGCTGTTATTTCTAATGAATTAGAGTTATTACAACTTACCGAGATTACCGGAATCCATCATCGCCTCTTTCGTTCCTTACGGGTTTCTATGATTTTAGGAGATGATACCAAAATTTCTTTTGAAAGCTCTGATTTCGATCAAGCCTTTTTAGGTTGGGATACTCATACCATCGATTTAAAAGGAACTTCAAAAATTGAATGCTATTTAAGTACTCGTTGTATCAAATTTTTAAGATATCGACCAAATAATTATTTAGCAAAATTAACCCATCTCTTTTAAGTTAACGACCTTCTTCGATATTACGACTACTCATTAAAAATACGATCGAAAAGGGAATCATAAATGATAATAAGGATGAACCACCATAAGAAATTAATGGCAAAGTAATTCCGGTAATTGGTAATAACCCAATTACCATGCCCATGTTTTCAATTTGTTGAAATAATAAAATTCCTAAAAAACCTGCCACTAGGTATTTTTCTCTAAAACCTGAATATTTACCGGCAATTGAGGCAATTTTAAAGTTAAGTAATCCAGTGATTAATAATACAAAACCGCCGCCGATTAATCCTAAGTTTTGAATTATTACCGTAAATATAAAATCATTTTGTGGTTCTGGGAAATACAAGACAACTTCTCTTAAGGGATGACCTAGCAACCCCGCTGAGCCGATTGTTAATAAGGATTGGTATAATTGATTACCAAAAGATAAGTAATAGCGTTCCGTTTCTAACCAACCATAAAAACGGCTTAGTTTGTAAGGAGCTCCTAAAATCTTTCCTAAAAGAACCGGATTAGTTTCAAAAAGAAAAATTACTCCCCCTACTACAATTGCTAAAAATGTAATTCCAAAAATTATCCAGCCTCGTTTAATGCCTGAAATCATAATCATTAAAGCAATTCCTGCTAGAATAACTAATGGAATTCCAGTATCAGGTTGTAAAATCATTAACACCAATGGAGCTGCGATATATTTAATTACTTTATAAAATAAAAGAATATCTAACTTGTAGGAATGTTCTTTTTTTACTTTATTATGCTCATCAATTATTTCAGAAGTTCCAATTAATAATACCCATTTCATAAATTCACTTGGTTGAAATGACCCAATCTTTGGGAAAACATACCAAGAACGAGAACCTTTAATTGGACTAATAAAAGGTAAATCAATAAAACGATCTAGAATAAGTAGGGCTAGTGCACCCAATAAAAACCAATAAGCAATCTTATTCAATTCATAAATTTTAACTCTTCCAAGTCTGATTAAGACTAATAAAAAGACCACACTAATTATTACCCATTGACCTTGTTTTAATAAAAGTCCTGAAATATTGCTGATGGGAGCAGCTAAATATATCGAAAGCAGACTAGTTGCTGTGAATATTACCAACATAATCACAAGCACAAAGTCAACTTGGAATTTCCTTTTGGTAGGTTTTAAGTTCATAACTTTTTCTCCATCATGATATGCTTGATATTGGCATCTAAAAATATTTCGCCGTATGGCTGATAGCCATTTTTTATATATAAACTTTTGGCTTCGATTTGGGCAGCTAATTTAATTGTTTGAATTCCTATGTTTTTCACAAATTCTTCAGCTGTTTTCAATAATAAAGAAGCTCCACCTTGATGACGAGCATCCTTTAAAACTGCTAGCCTTCCTAATTTATAATAGTCGCCACTATCAATCAAACGACAACAACCGATGGCTTGATCAGCTTGATATAAAAGAAAATGATGGCAGCTAAAATCGTATTTGTCTAGTTCTTCTTCTAAAGATACTTTCTGTTCCTCGACAAATACTTTATGACGGATATAACATATTTCAAAATAATGTTTTTGTAAATGAGCTAAAATCACATGCATTCTAACTACCCCTTTGATTGAATCAAGTGTATAATAATGTTAACATATATTACGAGGTGGATGTATGAAAAAATGGAATTCTTTCTATGAATACGTTAAAGTCCCATTACAATTAATTCTCGTTATCTTATTAATTCAAAATATTACTGGATTGATATTAAGCCGGTCTTTTTTCTTATATTGGGATATTTCTAATACCATATATCAAGATGTTGCTCAAATTATATTAAATTTTACGACTAGAATTTTAGAAGCTACTCCGCTTTTGATTGGGATGCACTTACTTTATAAACGCTTTAATGCCTCCTTGCCAGCGTTAGCTTTATTAGCCTTAGTCGTTTTAAATTATAGTTTTAGCGAAATCTTAATTTATCCTAATAGCACTTTTGCTGGTTTATTAGTGCCGTCACATTTATTTGCAGCCGGTACTACCGAAGTATTACTACTTGGTCTTTTAGTGGCGTATTTTTATCGGATTAGCCAATCACGATCAAAATATAGCTTTATGTCTTTTATTAGTCGTGACTTTTGGTTTATTTTAAATATTTTCATTTTTGGAAGTGTCGTTATTGGAGCTTGGATGTTTATCTTACCATATCTCCTTAACTTTAGTGAGTTTATCGTCAAACTTATTGCCTATGATATTTCTAATCCGATTAGTTTATTTTTCTATGGAACTTTAGAACGAGTTTTTACTTTATTAAATGTAAGTCGTTTAATTCAAATTCCATTTTTATTTAGTTCGGCAGGTGGAGCCTGGATTGATACAGTTGGAAATAATTTTGTTGGGGATGTTGCAATTTGGACTGCTCAAACCTCACATAATATTTTCAATACTGGTATTGGTCGTTTTATTACACCGAATTACATTATTACATTATTTATTGTTCCAGCAATAATCTTCTCGATTTATCAAAAATCAAAAGATAAAATTGATCGTAAAAAATCTTTAATTGTTTTAATTATTTTGTCAGTTTTCTCTCTCTTTGGAAATTCACTTTTACCAATTGAATTATTACTGTTATTTATGGCGCCGACACTTTTAATTTTCCATTATGTTTATGTTGGAGTTCTTTATGCATTATTGCCAATGCTTAATGTTTTTATTGGTTATATTTCTACCAACAAAACTGTCTTTAGCGTAGGTAATCTCTTAGATTTATTTGTCTATAGCAAACATCCAGAAATTAGTGCAATGTTACCAGCTTTAATTTCAGTTGGAGTTGTTAGTTTTGTAATTTATTATTTAGTATTTGAGATTTACTATAATAAATTTGCACTAGATTTATTCCAAACCGGTCGTCAAGAAACAATTATCGCGGAATTTGTGGAAATCATTGGTGGTCTTAATAATATTAAGTTATTAACTAATACTGCCTTTGCGATTAATGTCCGATTTAATGATGATCATCTAGTTGATTTCCATCGTTTAAATGAAGTTGGAGTAATTAAGATTCGTGAAACACGCTTTGGCTATTGCTTTGTGATGGGAGCCGGAAGCTATATTATTAGCAAATCCATTTCCAAACAATTAAAAAAATAGGATTCAATTAGAACCACCTCAATAATAGACTGAGGTGGTTTTTTGTTGGATTTTAAAGAAGTTACCAAGTTTTATGGAAAGATCCGGGGAGTCGAAGATCTCTCATTTCAAGTTGCTCCTGGCGAGATCTTAGGAATTATCGGTGAAAATGGTAGTGGTAAAACTACTACTTTTCGTCTCCTTTTAAGTCTTTTAGAATTAGACCAAGGTGAAATTACTCTAAACTTTAAACCAATCAGAGAAACTTCTAGTAATTTATTTGGCTACTTACCAGAAGAAAGAAGTCTCTTTCAAGATCTAAGTGTTAAAAATCAGTTATTATTTTTTGCACAATTAAAAAACATGACGAAACAAGAAGCAGACTCCGCTATTGATTATTGGTTAGAAAAGCTTAAAATATCGCATTATGAAAACTCAAAAGTGAAAGCTTTGTCCAAAGGAAACCAACAAAAAATCCAATTAATTGTTGCTTTGTTACATGACCCGTTAATTATTATTTTAGATGAACCCTTTACCGGTTTAGATGGTGAAAACGTTCAAATCTTTAAAGATATTTTATTAGAACTCCAAAAAAAGAATAAATATCTTTTAATTTCAAGTCATCAATATGATATTTTTGAAGAATTTGCCTCAAAAATTTTAGTTATTAAAAATGGTATAAAAAAGCATTTTGATTATCTATCAGCCTTAAAACTAAAACAAACGAAACGAGCTGTAACCATTTTGGATACGAGTGAAAACTATTATAACTATCAAGGAGTTTATGAAGTTATTACTTTAGGGAAACGGGTGCGAATCATTTTTGAAAATGAAGACTTTGCATTAAAGTTTATTCGACAAAATTTAAGTAATTATCCTCTAGAGTTTCTTAAAATTGAATTATTACCTTTAGTCGATTTAATGAGTGATTTATGAGTAATTTAATTGAGTTTTCATTAAAAAGACGTTTCTTAACTCCCACTTTTGCCATCATATTAGCGGTTTTTTCTTTGATTGCTGGGATCTGTTTTTTTGCGGACCAAGTCATTAATTCTTTTTTCCCAACCTTATTTAATAAACCCATCTTATATTTAGATAATGATTTTTTCTCTTCTGATTTAGAAAGCGACTTCTTTAGATTAGAATATGCCACAAGTGAAAGTGAACAAGATTTATTTTTAACTAAAATAGATAATATTTATACTTTAAATTATCGAGATGATTTAACTCCTAAAATATATCAAAATATTTTAATTATGATCCAAGAATTTGAGTATCAAAGGTTAATTAGCAGTGTCTCTCCTTCAAACTTGATTCTAATTGAAAAAGCTTTCTCTCCAGAAATTAATCTCATCTCAACTACTAATAATGAATTTCAGCCTTTAAAACAGGATTTAGCGCTCTTTGTTTTATCTTCAGCTTATTTCTTTGTCTTAGGGTTTTGTACTCTGATTGCAAATGAAGTTGTGAATGAGAAATCAAATCGAGTTATGGAATTAATTTTAACTTCTGTAACTGCTACCACGCATTTTATCTCAAAAATTATTATTGGTTGGTTATCGATAATGCTTCATTTGATTATTAATAGCTTAATAATTTTTATCTTCTTTTTAATAAGAAATATCTTTGATCAAGGAGTAGGGCTTTTAGCGTTATTTCATAAATTTAAGCTTTTAAATTATGACATTCTGACTTTTAAAGATTTAATCCTTTCCTTAAAAATTAATCCAGCCATGCTTCTCACTTTCTTTTTAATCGTTTGCTTTTTAATGTTAGGTGTTTTATTGACTCAAATTATTCTCGTAGTTCTTTCTAGCTTTGTATCGACGATTGAAGAAGCTGGAGCCATTGCTGGACCAACTTACATTATTCTTTTATTAGTTTATTATTTGGCTTTAATCTTAAATACTCCAACCCATTTAAATCAAGGACTCGGCTATATATTATCGTTCGTTCCATTTTTTTCGATGTTGTTTATGCCATGTCGCTTAATACTAGGTTCACTTAATCCCCTTGAAATTTTAATAAGTTTATTCATAGCACTAATGACGCTGATTATTACGGTCATTATTGGACAGCGTTTTTATAAAAAAGGAGTTTTAAGTTATCAAAGAAAAAGACCTTTATTTTTTAAGGGTCTTTAAATCACTACTACGTTTAGTTTGTTTTAATTTATTGTAATTACTCGCTAAGATATTCTCGAATTGGCTACTAGTAAAAGGTTGATAAAATTCGATATCTTTGATTCGATTTGGTAAATATTGAATTTTACTATGAAGATCATAACGATCATAAGGATATTTATCAGCTTCACTTAAACCGACCGGTGCTAACCGTAAATATTCCGGCATTAAAAGCGGATTATTTTTTACATTATCTATAGCTAAATCAATCGCTAAATTAGCACTTTTTGATTTGGGCGACAAAGCTAGTTCGATAACCGCATTAGCTAAGGCCAGTCTCGCTTCTGGAAAACCAATTTTTTTAGCTGCTTCTAACGCTAACACAGCTCGAGAAACCGCAGCCGGATTCGCCAAGCCAATATCTTCATAGGCAGTAGCTAATAATCTTCTTTCAATACTTTCTAAATCTTCGGCAATTATTAATTGTGCTAAATAATATAAAGCGGCATTGACATCGCTACCCCGAATCGATTTTTGAAAAGCACTTAATAAATCATAATATTCATTATCATCCTTAAATAAAGCTTGATTACTCTCACTTACCATGTTTAAGACTATTTCTTTCGTAATTTCAGAGCTTGGGGTAGCTAGTAAAGCTAACTCCAATAAATTAATCGCATAACGTAAATCACCATTACTTAATTTAGCCATAATAGTGGCAGTCTCAATATCTAAAGTTATTTTTCTGCCAATTTCGTTTTCGTTTTTACTAATAACTTCTAAAGCCTGAATAATTTCGATCTCATTTAAAGCCTTTACTTCAAATAAATGACATCTTGACCTAATTGCGGGATTGATAGCGTAATAGGGATTGGCTGTAGTTGTCCCAATCACAGTAATCGTTCCAGCTTCTAAATGAGGCAATAATAAGTCTTGTTTATCTTTATTAAGACGATGAATTTCTTCAATAATTACGATTAAAGAGCTCGTTAATTTTGCCTCTTCAAAAATAATTGTTAAGTCTTTTTTATTATTAATGACTGCATTAAATAAACGATAGGGGAGTTTTAATTCACTCGCTAAAACCATAGCTAAGGTAGTTTTACCAACTCCAGATGGTCCATAAAAAATCATTGAAAGCAATTTCCCTTGTTTTATCATTTGAGTTAAAATTTTATTTTCCCCAATTAAATGCTCTTGACCAAAGATTTCTGATAATTTTTCTGGTCGGAGTCGATGGGCTAAAGGTTTGTTCATAACTAATACCTACTTTCCTCAATTATAACTTATTTCATTTTATTTTAAAAAATAAACAAATATAAGCTATAATAAAGACGCATGAAGGAGATAAAATGGCAACTATTATTTATGGAGATCAACTAGCTAATAAATTGAATCTACAAATTAAAAGCGTTGTGGCTCTTTTAAAAGCTCAAGGTAAAAGAGTACCGAGGCTAATTGTTATTTTAGTAGGTAACAATCCCGCCAGTCTTTCTTATATTAAAGGTAAAACAAAAGCTTGTGAAAATGTCGGGATTGATTCAGAAGTTATGAAATTTCCTAGCGATGTTTCTGAAAAGAATTTGCTTGATGCCATTAAGAAACTGAATCAAGATGATTTAGTAGATGGAATTTTAGTTCAACTACCATTACCGAATCACTTAGATAAAGCAACTGTCATTAATGCCATTAATCCAAATAAAGATGTTGATGGTTTTCATCCTTTAAATATTGGAAAAATGTATAGTAATCAAAATACTTTTATTCCATGCACCCCTTTAGGTATTATTGAAATTATTAAATCAGTGAATTATTCCTTAGCAGGAAAAAAAGCGGTTGTAGTGGGGCGGAGTCAACTAGTAGGATTACCAATTAGTTACTTGCTTACTAAAGCCAATGCTACCGTTACCCTTTGTCACTCAAAAACAGTCGACTTAGTGAAACAAGTTCAAGCTGCCGATGTCGTAATAGCAGCTGCTGGTGCCCCAGAATTAGTCAAAGGAGCATGGATTAAACCAGGAGCATTTGTAATTGATGTTGGGATTAATCGAATTAGTAATGGGCGACTGATTGGTGATGTTGAATTTGATGTAGCTAAGCAATTTGCGAAATATATTACTCCAGTTCCAAAAGGAGTTGGACCGTTGACCATCCATGCTTTATTAAGTAATACTGTCAAAGCTTATAATTTGAAGGAGAATTAGAATGAATTATAAAGTTGGTGACATTGTCGAAATGAAAAAACAGCACCCTTGTAAAAAATCCTGGCAATGGAAAGTTGTCCGGGTTGGTGTTGATATAAAAATTCAATGTCTTGGTTGTAATAATATTATTATGTTAGAGCGACCTGATTTTGAAAAGAAGTTAAAACGGATCGTTACCGAAAGTCCGTCACAATAATTTAGAAAGAATTTGATAAAATGTCCTTAACTGCTGGTATTGTTGGTTTACCGAATGTTGGTAAATCAACTTTATTTAATGCCATTACCCAAGCTCATGTTGAAGCTGCAAATTATCCTTTTGCGACAATCACCCCTAATGTTGGGATTGTTACTGTCCCAGACTATCGAGTAGCACCTTTAGTGGAAATATTTCAACCAAAAAAAGTAGTTTATCCAACTTTTGAATTTACTGATATTGCCGGACTTGTCAAAGGAGCTAGCCAAGGAGAAGGGCTCGGTAATCAATTTTTAGCACAAATTCGTGAAGTTGATGTTATTTGCCATATTGTACGTTGTTTCGACCATGAGTCAATAGTTCATATTGAAAATAGTGTTAATCCAACTCGCGATATAGAAATTATTAACTTAGAATTAATATTCGCTGATTTATCTACAATTGAGAAAAGACTTCAAAAAGTAGAGCGAAAGGTGAAAGCTGCCGAAAAAGAAGCAATTTTTGAGTTTAATCTCTTAAAAAAGGCTCAAGAACAACTTTTAAGCAATAAACAATTGCGCTTTTTAAGTTTAAGCGATAAAGAAAAAGAAATTCTTAATTCTTTTCATTTATTAACAGTTAAGCCCGTTTTATATATTGCTAATTTAGCTGATGATGAAATTACTACTTACCAAGATAATAAGTATTATCAAGAAGTCTCGAAAATAGCGCAACAAGAAAAAAGTGGCGTCATTGCAATTTCAGCACAAATTGAAGCTGAAATCACTGATTTACCAGTTGAAGAAAGATCCGAATTTTTAGCTGATTTAAACATTCAGCAAAGTGGTTTAGACCAAATTATTTTAGCTTGTTATCAGCTTCTAAACCTAGGAACATTTTTTACAGTTGGAGAAACTGAAGTGCATGCTTGGACCTTTCAAATCGGTATGAAAGCACCCGAATGTGCTGGTTTAATCCACAGTGATTTTCAAAGAGGCTTTATTAGAGTCGAAACTTATAGTTATAAAGACATTATTAAGTTAAAAAGTGAGCTAGCCATTAAAGACGCTGGGAAACTTCGAATTGAAGGAAAAGAGTATTTAGTCAAAGACGGCGATATCTTACATTTCCGCTTTAACGTTTAATAAAAAATAAAATTATGATAAAATAAAGGAAAGAAAGAGGTGTTAATATGAAATTAATTTTGGCAATTGTTTCAAATGATGACAGTTCAAGTGTCGTGGCTGCCTTAACAAAAGAAAACTATTCAGTGACCAGACTTGCGACCACTGGTGGTTTCTTAAAAGCTGGTAACACCACCATTATTGTTGGAACCGAAGATGACAAAGTTGAACACGCCATTGAAATAATTGGTGGTGAAAGCCGAAGAAGAACCGAAATTGTTCCTTCAACTGCTTCCTATGATATTGGAAGATTTGCCTCATTTCCTGTAGAAGTTCCGGTCGGTGGAGCAACAATTTTCGTAATTGATGTTGAACAATTTATCAAACTTTAAACAATAAAATCATAATAAAAAAGGTCTCTTGTCTCACTTTGATAAGAGGCCTTTTAATTAATAATCTCAAAGCTATTTTGATTATATTTGTGAAATAAACTAATTATGTCTTCTCTTTTTAAAGCAGCTTTCGCCTGATTTTTAACATCTAAGATTATTTCACCTTGATTAAACATCAATAAACGATTCCCATTTTCTAAAGCTTCTTGAATATTATGCGTTATCATAATCGTCGTGGTATGATGCTTCGCTAAAAGATGATTGGTAATCTCAATGATTTTTTTACTACTTTTGGGATCTAAAGCCGCCGTATGTTCATCTAATAAAAGCAGTTTTGGACTTTTTAATAAAGCCATTAAAAGTGAAATTGCTTGTCTTTGACCACCTGACAAAAGACTGACTTTATTATCTAGTTTATCTTCAAGGTTCATATCAAGTTGTTTTAAAAGATTTTTAAAATATACTCTTTCATTATTTAATTTACCTTTTTTAAAATTAAGAAGTTGGCCTTGATTTTTCGCTAATGATAAATTTTCTAAAATACTTAGTGAAGGGGCAGTTCCCATTAAAGGATCTTGATAAACGCGACCAATCTCTTTGGCACGGCTATGATGAGTCTTCTGATTTAAATCTTTTCCTTCAAAAAGTATTTTTCCTGATTCGGGACTAACTTGCCCTCCGAGTAAATTAAATAGAGTTGATTTTCCACTACCGTTAGAACCAATTATCACGACAAATTCATCCTTAGCGATGGCAAAATTTAAATCTTGAAACAAAACTAGTTCAAAATCACTATTGCGATTAAATGTTTTAAAAACATGTTTAAATTCCAACATTTTCTTCCACCTTCCTTTTAGAATTTAATTTCGTAGTTTGATTTAAAAGTAAAGTCGCAATAAATATAATTACTGTGACTAATCTTAAATATTGAGGTTGTAAACCGTAACGAATCGCTAAAGCCACAATAAAACGATAAATAATTGCTCCAACTATGACCATACTAGTTAATTTAAATTTGCTTTTTTTAAGTAACGTTACACCCAAGATCCCCGAAGAAAGGCCTAAGATTATCATGCCAGTGCCGATTGAGATATCATAGTAGCGACTTAAAGAAACTGCGACACCACCACTTAGGGCTACTAAACTATTTGAGACTGCTAAACCAATTATTTTAATGGTCTCTGGGTTATGGCCTAATTCTGAAATGAGATTTTCATTATCACCCACTAATTTAAACAAATAACCGAGACGTGTACTAAATAGCCAGTCAATAACTAATTTTAATCCAAAAATGATTAAGAATAACACAATGACTTTTTGATAAGGAGTAGTTCCGATTTTATCAAAAATAAAGTTATCAAATAAAGTTTTTTCTTGTAAAAGGGGTAAATTAGATCGTCCACCCGCAATTACTAAATTAATTGAATAAAGGGCTGTCATCACTAAAATCCCACTTAACAGATTACTAATTTTTAGTTTAGTATTTAAAATACCAGTCACTGACCCAGCCAGACCACCTCCAATAAAAGCAAATAACAAACTTATCCATGGCGAAAAACCATTTTTAATTAAAACAGCACTAATTACTGCTCCTAGTGGATAGGTTCCATCAACACTTAAATCGGAGATTCCTAAGATTTGATAGGAAATCATTACTCCTAAAGTTAAAATGGAGTAAAGACTTCCTTGCTCTAAGATATTAATAATAAAGCTCATCATGTTATTTTAAAATTGCTCTTGCTAAAATACTTTCAGGAATTTCAATATTTAAAAAATCGGCAACAGCTTGACTGACAAATAATTCCGTATCAAGAGATATTTCTACAGGAATTTCTGCGATAGCTTTCTGATCAATTAAAATTGCTTTTGCCATATTAGCCGCTTGTTTTCCAAGATTTAAGTAACTAATTGAATCTGAGGCTAAAATTCCATGTTCAAATTGGCCTGCTTCAGCCATGAAAACTGGCACTTTTTTAGTGTTAGCAATAGAAACTACTTGTGGGGTTGCTTTCGCTACCATATTATCGGTAATAATGTATAAAACATCAGCATCATGAATAATTTGTTCGGTAGTTAAGGCAATTTCACTGGAGAGAGTAATCCCTTTTTTAATTAATTTTAAATCAATGTCTTCAATAACAGCTTCGATTTCTTGGATTTGAGACCAACTGTTATCTTCACCAGTATTAAATATAACTCCAACATTAACTACTTCAGGCAAGAATTCTTTAATTAAGGCCAATTGCTTATTGATTGGGACGATATCACTAATTCCCGTTACTCTTCCTTCTGGTTGATTCGGATTAGCTACTAAGCCCGCTAATACTGGATCAGTGACTGCATTAAAGATAATGGGAATATCACTATCCATGGTAGCATTAACTGCCGCTTGTGCCGCTGGAGTGGCAATTGCATAAATTAAGTCAACTTGATCAGCCACCATTTGGCTAATAATCATATCAGCATTGGAACTTTCATCAAAAGCGTTTTTGTCAATAATATTAATTTGTTTATCGATCCCTAATTCTTTTAAACCTAAAATAAAACCTTCTTTGGCATCATTTAATGCTGGGTGATCCGCCCAATTAATAATACCAATCGTTAATTTATCTTCATCTTTAACACTACAACCCACTAATAGCCCAATCGCCATTAATACAACTAATAACTTCTTCATAATATTCTCCTCCTAAATGAAAAAAGCTCTGGGATTATCCACAAAGCTCTTATTAAAAGTTATCTCAATATGTCGGAAGCTTGTGGATTACCATCAAAAAACAGTTAATATCCACAAGAGTAGTTATTAACTTATTTAATTAGATAGTAATAGTAGCCTCCCACTATAAATTGAATCTGGTTAATATCTTTCATCAATTTCCACCTTTTTCATATCTTAACAAGAAATCTGGTTCTTTTCAAGACTTATTTACATTATTTTGAAATTATTTCATTTAGTTTGCTTTATTTTCATTTAATTATTAGGAAAGGAGGTTGCCTCAACCATTTATTGGTGTTTATATTTTATCTCTTTTAAAAAAGTGATAGAATAGTTAAGAGGTGTTTTTATGTATCGAATTGGACAAGCCACTGATATTCATCAATTAGTAAAAAATCGTCCCTTAGTTATAGGAGGAGTTGAAATCCCTTTTGAGTTTGGGCTTTTAGGCCACTCTGATGCTGATGTTTTAACTCACGTCATAATTGATGCGATTATTGGGGCTTTAGGATTAGGGGATATTGGAAGTCATTTTCCTGACACTGATTTGAAATATAAAAATATCTCATCTTTAAAACTGCTTGAGGCAACTTTTTTACTATTGGAGCAAGCAAACTATCAAGTTAATAATCTTGATTGTACGGTTTTATTAGAAGAACCACTTTTGGCTCCATATATTTCAAAAATGCGTCAAGTTATTGCCACTATTTTAAAAACTGATCCTTCATTAATTAACATCAAAGCGACTCGTGGCGAAAAATTAGGCTTTGTCGGTCGTCAAGAAGGAATTGTCGCTCAAGCAATTGTCTTATTAGAAAGGAAATCAAATGAAAAGAGTTAGAGTTCGTTATGCACCTAGTCCGACCGGACATTTACATATTGGGAATGCTCGAACTGCATTATTCAATTATTTATTTGCGAAACATTACCAAGGTGATTTTATATTAAGAATCGAAGATACCGATATTGAAAGAAATGTTGCTGGTGGTGAGGAGTCACAGCTCTATTATTTAAATTGGCTTGGAATTGATCCAGATGAATCACCAGTTAAACCAAATCCGAAATATGCTCCTTATCGGCAAATGGAAAGATTAGATTATTATAAACAAATTGCCGATCAATTGTTAAAGCAAAAAGACGCATATAAATGTTTTTGTACGCCTGAAGAACTAGAAGAAGATTATAATCGTCAAAAGGCCGCTGGCTATGCATCAACTCGTTACAGTGGCAAATGTCGTCACTTAACCCCAGAACAAGTCGCCAGCAAAGAAGCAGCTGGCTTAAGTTACGTAATTAGAGTAAAAGTTCCTGAAGATACTTCTTATATCTTTAGTGATTTAATTCGTGGGGAAGTTCAATTTGAATCAAAAGATATTGGAGATTGGGTTTTAGTAAAGAGTAATGGTATTCCAACCTATAACTTTGCGGTAGTGGTTGATGATCATTATATGGATATTAGCCATGTTTTTCGTGGTGAAGAACATCTTAGTAATACCCCAAAACAATTAATGCTATATCAAATGTTAAATTGGGATGCACCAATTTTTGCTCATATGACTTTAATCGTTAATGAACAACATCGAAAACTCTCAAAACGTGATAACACGATTATGCAGTTTATGAGTCAATATAAAGAAAAAGGTTACTTACCCGAAGCAATGTTCAATTTTATGGCTTTACTTGGTTGGTCGCCAGAAGGGGAGCAAGAAATTTTTACTCCTTTAGAGTTAGTTGAGATTTTTGATGAAAAACGACTTTCTAAGTCACCTTCGATGTTTGATAAAAATAAACTCACTTGGATTAATAACCGTTATTTAAAAAATCTTCCGCTAGAAGAGCTTTATGACTTAACTCTACCATTTTTACATGCAGCTTATCCTGATTCAAATCTAGATATCAATTGGCAAAAAGACTTAATTAATCTTTACCAAGATCAATTATCTTATGGTGCCGAAATTGTTGAGTTATCAGAATTATTTTTTAAGGACTTTTCAGTTACTGATGATGCTTTAGAAATTTATCAAGCTGATAGTACCAAAATAGTAAAAGCTGAATTTTTAAATCAAATCAAAACTCATGAAAAATGGACCAGAGAAAACTTAAAATCAGCCTTAGAAAATACCAAAAATAATACTACAATCAAAGGTAAACCCTTATTTATGGGTTTAAGAGTCGCTATTACTGGTCAACTCCATGGACCAGATTTAATTAATACTATTTATTTAATTGGTAAAGATGCCGTAAGTGATCGTTTATCAAGATAGAAAGGAATCATATGTCAAAATTACCTATTAGAAGTGAGGTCCCCATCCAAGACACTTGGGATCTTACTACCATTTTCCCGACTGATGAGGCTTGGGAAAAAGAATTAGTTAGTTTAAAAGCTGATTACGCTGCGATAACTAAATTTCAAGGACAACTCTTAACGAGTGCTGCTACTTTAGAGGAAGCCTTAAAACTTTATGAAGATTTAGTGTTACGACTAAATCATCTTTATGTTTATGCTCATCTTAGTCTCGATACAGATACCGCTAATCCCCATTATCAAGGTTACTTAAGTCAAGTTACTAGCGTCGCAGCTGAAGTCAGCGCTGCCTTAGTCTTTATTAAAACTGAGTTAATGGCTAGTGATGAAGCTCTTGTCTTTCAGTATTTAAAAGAAAATCAGAATTTATCACTTTATGAACATTTTTTCAAAGAATTATTTCAACATCGTGATCATATTCTTTCTTTAGAGATTGAAACCGTCTTAGCTCAAGCTTCTGAAGTTATGGGAACTGCAAGCGAAGTGTTTAGTACTTTAAACAATGCTGATCTCCGCTTTGGAACTATAAAAGATGAATCTGGTAATGAGGTGGAATTATCCCATGGTCGTTATGGTGTCTTTATGGAAAGCTTAAAACGTGACGTGAGAAAAGATGCTTTCAAGACACTTTATTTAGCTTATCAAAATCACATTAATACTTTTGCGACTACTTTAAGAGGGCAAGTTAAAAATCATAACTTAAATGCCCGACTTCGAAAATATCCTTCCGCCCGAGCAGCCGCCTTAGCAAATAATTTTATTCCTGAAACGGTTTATGATGCGTTAGTTTCTGCGGTAAATCAAGGTTTGCCACTGTTACATCGTTATGTTGCTTTAAGAAAAAAATCACTTAAAGTAGATGAAATGAGAATGTATGATATGTATGTTCCTTTTGTAGAACCAATTGATTTAAAGTTTACTTATCAAGAAGCTCAAGAAATTATTTTAGAAGCATTAGGTGTTTTAGGAAAAGATTACTATGATTTATTAAAGATGGCCTTTGAGAAGCGTTGGATTGATGTTATTGAAAATCAAGGAAAACGGAGTGGAGCTTATTCTTCAGGTACTTATGGTACCAATCCTTATATTTTATTAAACTGGAATAATACTTTAGACAATGTTTTCACTTTAGCTCATGAATTAGGCCATAGCGTTCATAGTTACTATACCCGGGCTAGTCAACCTTTTGTTTATGGTGACTATTCGATTTTCTTGGCGGAAGTTGCTTCAACTACTAACGAAAACTTATTAACTGATTATTTATTAAAAAAATATTCTGACCCAAAAATTCAAGCTTATATTATTAACCATTTCTTAGATGGCTTTAAAGGAACTGTCTTCCGTCAAACTCAATTTGCGGAATTTGAACATTTAATTCATACTTTAGATCAAGAAGGGATAGCTTTAACCCCAGATTTATTAAGTAAACATTATGGTGAGATTAATGCAAAATATTACGGACCTGAAATGGTTTATGATGATGAAATAAGCATTGAATGGTCAAGAATTCCCCATTTTTATTATAATTATTATGTTTATCAATATGCGACTGGTTTTAGTGCTGCTTCGGCCCTTAGTAAAAAGATTTTAGAAGAAGGCCAACCAGCGATTGATGCTTATTTTGATTTCTTAAAAGCTGGTAGTTCTGATTACCCGATTGATGTTTTGAAAAAAGCCGGCGTTGATATGAGTAGTAATCAAGCCACCAAAGATGCTTTAGAAGTCTTTGAAATGTATTTAGAAAAATTAGAGGAATTAGATTAGGAGATTTATATGATTGAAAGAAAACCGGTAGTTTTAGTTGTGATGGATGGAGTTGGTTTAAGCGAAACGACTTTAGGAAATGCCGTCGCTAATGCTTATAAACCAACTTTTGATTGGTTAAGCAAAAATTGTGCTTATACTGAAATTAATGCCCATGGTACTTATGTTGGTTTACCAAGTGATGATGACATGGGGAATTCGGAAGTTGGTCACAATGCGATTGGCTGTGGTCAAGTTTATAGCCAAGGCGCGAAACTAGTTAATGAATCGATTGCTAGTAAGGCCATTTATAACACTGATGTTTGGAAGGATACCGTCGATTATGTTAAAGATTCGACCTTACATTTTATTGGGCTACTTTCTGATGGCAATGTCCATTCGCACATTAACCATTTATTAGATTTAGTCAAAAATGCTAAACTTTCAGGAATTAAACGAGTTCGTATCCACACCTTACTTGATGGAAGAGACGTTCCAGAAACTTCGGGATTAATTTATATTAAACAATTAGAAGACTTATTAGCGGAATTAAATGATGATACTTTTGATGGTAAAATTGCAAGTGGTGGTGGTCGGATGTATATCACAATGGACCGCTATGAAGCTGAGTGGGACATGGTAAAACGTGGTTGGTATGCTCACGTTTTAGGAGAAGGTCGAACTTTTGCTAGCGCTAGTGAAGCTATCGAAACATATCGTGAAGAATTAAATTGCTCAGATCAAAACTTGCCAGAATTTGTGATTATTGAAGATGGAAAACCGGTTGGAACGATTGAAGACCACGACGCAGTCATTCTCTTTAACTTTAGAGGAGATCGTGCTTTAGAATTAACAAGAGCTTTTGAAGCCAAGCAATTTGATAAATTTGATCGCAAACGATATCCTGAAGTTCGCTATGTTGGAATGCTGCAATATGATGGTGATTTAAAAATCCCAGAACTTTTCTTAGTTCAACCACCCCGGATTAAAAATACCCTTTCTGAAACCTTAGTCGCTAAAGGGCTTAACCAATATGCTATTAGTGAAACTCAAAAATTTGGTCATGTTACTTATTTTTGGAATGGTAACCGTAGTGAAAAATTTGATAATGAGTTAGAGACTTGGGTTGAAATTAAATCTGATTTAGTCCCCTTTGATGAAAGACCTTGGATGAAAGCCGCTGAAATTACTGATAATTTAATTGAAGCTATTAAATCAAAAAAATATGATTTCTTAAGAGCAAATTTCCCAAATGGCGACATGGTTGGTCATACTGGTAATTACCAAGCCACTTTAATTAGCGTTGAAGCTGTCGATTTAATGCTAACTCGGCTAGTTGAAGTTGCAAAAAAAGAAAATGTTACTTTAATCGTTACTGCTGATCATGGCAATGCCGATGAAATGTATGAAAAAAGAAAAGACGAAAATGAGCCACTTCGTCCCAAAACAAGTCATACTTTAAATAAAGTTCCCTTTATTGTTTATAACAATGATGTTTGTTTAAAACGTGGTGACTATGGTTTAAGTAATATTGCCGCAACAGTCGCTCAGTTACTTGACGTAAAGCCTCACCCAGATTGGAATGAAAGTTTAATTGATAATACAAAAAAAGACTGAATTTAATTTAGTCTTTTTTCTTCCTCAATATTTTCAGTTTCTATCTCAGCGAGCTTATCGATTGTTTCAATTTCTGCTTCATCATCTAGTTCGTCATCCTCACTATCAACAATCGCAACCGCCGCAACTGATGTCTCTTCTTTCAAGTTAATTAATTTAACACCTTGCGTAGTTCGACCATAAGTCGCGACATCTTCTAAAGATATCCTAATTACGATTCCTTCATCAGTAATAATTAAGAGATCTTCATCTCCTTCGACAGCTCTGAGGGCAACCAGTTTACCGTTCCGTTCGGTAACGTTAATAGAGATAACTCCTTTAGCTCCCCGCTTAGTTAAACGATATTCGGATAAAGAAGTCTTTTTCCCATAACCATTTTCAGTAATTGATAAAATAAATTGTCCCGCTTTATCAGTGGCTACACCTACGACCTCGCTGCCATCTAAGTTAAAGCCCCGGACACCCATTGCGGTTCTTCCCATTGGGCGAACATCTTGTTCATTAAAACGGACTGCTTTACCATTTGATGCTCCAATAATAATTTCATCATTACCATCAGTTTGACGAACTGCCATTAATTCATCATCATCTTTTAACATAATAGCGATTTTCCCAGTTTGACGAATTGAATCAAATTCATTACTAGCCACCCGTTTTACGGTACCGTATTTTGTAACAAAGAAGAAAAACTTAGTTGATTCATTATGAGGTAGCATCGCTTGAACGTGCTCATTTTTATCTAAAGCTAATAGATTTACGACAGGAACCCCTTTCGCAATTCGAGAAGCTAATGGGACTTGGTATCCTTTAATACGATACACTTTTCCAAAATTGGTAAAGAGTAGTAAATAGTCGTGGGTTGACATCTTTAAAAACATATCAACAATATCATCTTGATGAACGCTCATTCCTTTAATTCCACGGCCACCTCGATTTTGAAGACGATATGTATCAGTCAGGATACGTTTGATATAACCATTTTGAGTCATAGTAATAAAGATGTCTTCAATTGGAATTAAATCTTCATCTTCAACATCTAATTCACCTTCAATAATCTCTGTACGACGGACATCACCATATTTACTTTGCATCGCTAGTAAATCAATTTTAATAATTTCTAGGACGCGCTCTGGGTTAGCTAGAATATCTTGATAATCAGCAATCATGACAAGTAGATTCTGGTATTCTTCTTCAATTCTCTCACGTTGTAAACCGGTTAAACGTCTAAACTGCATATCTAAGATGGCTTTAGCTTGAATTTCAGATAAATTAAACTGTTCCATCAAGCGATTGTGTGCTTCTTTATCATCACTTGAACTACGGATTAATGCCAAGATCTCATCAATATGGTCTAAGGCAATTTTTAAGCCGGCCAAAATATGAGCTCGCTCTTCAGCTTTCTTTAAATCAAAGCTAGTATAACGTCTCACAACATCAATTTGGTGCTCAACATAATAATCAATTTGTTGACGTAAGTTTAAAAGCATCGGGGTATTTTCAACCAAAGCTAAGTTATTAACCCCAAAGGTAACTTGTAAGGCAGTCATTCGATAAAGTTGGTTTAAAATAACTTCTTCTTGAACATCTTTTCTTAATTCGATAATAATTTTAATGCCTTCTCGATTCGATTCATCACGTAAATCGGTGATTCCTTCAATCACTTTATCACGAACTAAATTAGCAATTTTCTCAATTAAATTAGATTTGTTGACTTGATAAGGAATCTCAGTAACCACAATATTAATTTTGCCATTATCTAAAGTTTCAAAATGAGTTTTTGCCCGACAAATAATTGAGCCACGTCCCGTTTCAAAAGCTTGTTTAATACTAGAGCGAC
>CAYUXU010000002.1:0-28682 GCA_964449005.1 uncultured Erysipelotrichaceae bacterium
CCAGCCTTTTTTATTTTACTTTATGATAGTAAGTTTCGAATTCATTAATAACTAAATCAATGAAATCAATGGTTGGTTGATCAACGAGTTTTCCGTTTTCATCAAACCTTTTATGGACTGCGCCAACTAAGATATCAAATCCTGGAAGTAGATACATTGGCATTGTGTCTAAAATAGAAATTAAATGAGCATAAGCCCGAGCTCCTGCGGTCATTCCTTGTGATAAAGCCATCGCGAGTCCGGGTTTTTTAGATAATCCTGGGCGGCTCCGGCTAAGCCAATCTATCTTGTTTTTTATAATACCTGTAACACTATGGTTGTATTCAGGGGTAATCAGAAACACTGCATCAGCCTTATTGACTTGCTCAATCATTTTAGTGACACTGAGTGGTCTACTTTCGTCATTGTCTAAATCTTCGTTATAATTTGGAACATCAACACTAATCACATTGACATCAAATTTATGAGCATAACGACTTTTTAAATGTTCAGCAAGTTTGTGGCTATAAGAATCTTTCCCTAAGCTACCTACCAAAATTGCTACGTTAACCATATAACATCCTCCTTAGTAAAAAAATTATATCATGTTGTCTTTTTTGTGCTAGTGATATGCTTATAAAAAAAGACTAAACAATTAGTCTTTTAGCTATTTGCGAAACGTCTTCCAAAATCAATCGCTTCTTCCTCACTACCATATAAAGCATCTTGGTGAGTATAGCCTTGATCTTCAAATAAATTGGCACCTGTTTCTCTAACTTCTTCTTCCCATTTTCTCATATATTCGCCTTCACCCCAGCCCCATGAACCAAATAAAGCAACTGGTTTATCGGCAAGTAACTCTTTGATACTGTCAAAGAAAGGTCGAAATTCCATTACATCAATTTCTTCTTCACCAGTAGCTGAGCAACCTAACATAATTTTTTCTGCGTTTACAATATCTTCTTCGGTTGCGCTTAATACTTGAACAACTTTAACATCATCATTAACCTCAGAAACACCTAATTCAATTTGTTGCGCCATATATTCAACATTTCCAGTTGAACTCCAATAAACAATTACGGTTTTTGCCATTTTATCCTCCTAAAAATAAACTAAGTATATAGTAGCATTGATAAAAATAAACTTCAATCTTTATACTAAACGATAAAAAAAGGTATCTTTTGATACCCTATTGACTGGCAAAGTTTTTTCCAAATTGTCGCGCTTTATCTTCTTCGCCATCAATACTTAAGTGATGAATTAAACTTTCTGAAAAGAGATCTGCCCCGAGTTCATTAAGCTCTGTTTTCCAAGCTTCCATCCATTCACCATTACCCCAATCATAAGAACCAAATAGTCCGACTGGTTTTCCAAATAGTTGATCTTTAATCGCATCATAGAAAGGTTTGAATTCATATTCTTCTAATTCTTCAACGCCCATTGAGGGACAACCCAGTAAAACTTTTTCTGCTGAGATAACATCATCTTCGCTGGCTTCACTTACGCTTAAAACGGTAACATCACTATCTACTTCTTGGACTCCCTCTGCAATTGCGTTTGCCATCGCTTCAGTATTGCCAGTTCCTGACCAATAAATTATTACGGTTTTTGCCATATATACCTCCTTTATTACGGCAATATAATAGCATCACTCATTGATAAATGTCTATCATAACAATTTATATTGATTTTTTTGAAATTGCTCGTTATAATTACCTTAACAAACTTAATGCGAAAGAGGAGTAATAAGTCAAGAAGGTCATAGAAACTAAAGGATGATGGAAACTTTAGCGAATCTAACTTATGAATGGACTTTCAAAAGGCAGCTTGAACGATTTATATCTAGTAGATGCTGACGGGAGCCTACCGTTAAAAAGGATTAGATATGATTGTATCTAAATGAGATGTTTTTAAAACATAAATTCAGGTGGTACCGCGACGCTTCGCCCTGGGGGTGAGGTGTTTTTTTATGTCAGGAGGTGAAGAAGTTGGTCTGAAGAGCATTAAATTTAAATTGGATATTTTTTAATAATAAGGAGGATAAAATGAATATTAAAAAAATACCGCTTTTTGCGATGATTTTAGCTTTAGGTTTACTTCTTCATTATCTCGTTCCTAGTGTAATATTTGGGGGAATGAAGATGGATTTTTTACTGGGAACTTTGTTTATTGGGCTTCTGATGGCTGACTCTTATCAAGAGGCTTTTATGTTAGGTGGAGCAAGTGGCATTTTAGCTGCTCTAACCACCACCTTTCCCGGCGGCCAAATTCCTAACATTTTAGATAAAATTACTGCCGCTCTTGTGGTTTATACTTTACTGCATTTTATATTTGCGAAACAGAAAGATAAGATCTCAACAATTATTATTTGTGCTGTAATTGGGACAATTGTCAGTGGTTTAGTTTTTCTTACTAGTGCCAAGATACTATTGGGTGGTTTACCAGTGTCTTTTCAAACTTTATTTTTAACCGTGGTAATTCCGGCTACAATTGGGAATATTGGATTAGTTGTAATCTTACAACAAGCATTACTGAGAGTAAGAGGTTTATTTGTGGTATTTAAAAATAACTAATTACTCCTTTAATAATAGATTGTATGATAAGCTTGCTTGTGCTAAAATTAAGTCAGTTATTGAAAAGGAGAAATATTTAAATGATTGGTTTTGTCGTAACTGGCCACGGTGAATTTGCCACGGGAATTACTTCGTCATTAGAAATGATTGGTGGCGTTCAAGAACAATATGAAAAAGTTGTCTTTTTAGCAGAAAACCCCTTAGAACAATTAAGTGAAGAATTATTAGCAGCAATCGAAAAAGTAGACTCAGGTGAGGGAGTAATTATTTTTACAGATTTAAAAGGTGGAACTCCATTTAATGAATCGATAAAAATTTCCTTTACAAACCCGAGTGTCCATGTTGTTGCCGGAACTAACTTACCAATGTTGCTTGAAGGAAGTCTTTCAAGAACTGGTGTTACTGATCTGAAAAACTTTATTGATCAATTAGTTAAAACAGGTCAAGAACAAGTTCAAAGATTTGAAATACCTACTTCATTTGATGATGGTGATCTATAATTGTCAAAAAAACTCCAAATTGGAGTTTTTATTTTTTTTCGTTATGGATTTTAATTGGATCGAAAGTGCCGCTAGCGATATTAAAGGCATGGTCTCCAATTCGCTCCATAGTACTTAAGATATCAACAAACATTGAGTTAGCATGATTAGCGACTGCATCTTGATGCGTCAAACGATTAAAGTGAGCCCGTCTAAATTTACTCTCTAATTGGTTTAAATATATCTCATCGGCTTTTAAAGTTGCATAGAGAATTTTATTGCTAGTTTCATAAATGATTAATGCATTATCAAGGTTTTTAAAAAGAACTTGATACATTTCTAAAACTTCTGCTTTTGCCTCAGCGCTTAAATCTTCATTTCCATCAAAAATAATTTCATAATATTCAGCTAAATTTTGGGCGAGATCAGCAATTCTTTCAAGATTTTTTTCAACTTGTAAGTTAATCGCATATTCCGAGAAGGCATCCTCTGGGAGGCGTTGTTTCGCAATTTTAATTAAATAGGTATTAAGTTTAGTATCTAAAGAATTAATAATTTCTTCTAATTGATTTACTTCTTTAAAATATTTCTTATCTTTTGTAATAAGGAATTGTTCCGAAGCACTTAAAACATTACGAGCTAATATTCCAACTTGTAAAATACCATTTTTAGCTTGAGCTAAGGCTCCAATTGGGAAATTAGTAATCATATTTTCATCTAAATTAATACTACTTAAATCACCATAACTAGTTACTTCACCTTTAATGGCAAAGTTCAATAAAACAGGCATTTTTTTAACAAACGGGAAATGAATCAGAACTCCGGCAATGTTAAAGATAAAATGAGCCATCGCAATACTCATCATTGGATTAAGATTAAATAATTCGGTAACTCGAGCAACTAATAATATATAAGGATTTAAAAATAGTAATGCTACTCCAGCTACTGAAACATTAAAAAGAAAATGGAATAAGGTAGTTCGTTTTGAAGCGACACTTCCACCTAATGATGCTAATATGGCGGTAATTGTCGTACCAATATTTGCGCTCATCACTAACGATAAAGCAGCCGTTAATGATAAAACATCAGATTGATAAAGTTTTTGAACTACCCCAATAATGGCGGAAGAAGATTGGACAATCGCGGTTGTTATTGCTCCAAAAAATACTCCAATAATCGGAGTTTGCGAAATCTTCACAATTAAGTTAGAAAAACCAGCAACGTATTGGAGTTGTTTTAACTCGCCTCCCATCATCGAAAGACCAATAAAAAGTAATCCAAAGCCAATTATAATAGAGGATAAATATTGGAGTTTCTTTTTCCCGGCTAGCATCATCATGACAACTCCGACTAAAATAATATAATAAGCAAAATATTCTAAATTAAAACCAATTAAGATTGCAGTAATTGTTGAACCAATATTAGAACCTAAAATAATTCCAATGGCTTGTTCTAATCCCATTAGTCCCGCTCCGACTAAGCTAATTGTAATAACTGTGGAAGCCGAGGAGGATTGTAATAAAGCAGTTAAAACAATTCCCAACAGCAATGCTTTAAAAGGAGTATCAGTGTATTTCTCAATAGATTCTCTAATTTTAGTACCAGCAAAATTAGTTAAGTTATCCCCCATTAAGCTAATTCCAAAGAGAAACAGGCCTAATCCTCCAATCACAAAATGCCACTTTATATCTAATAAGGTTAAAGTTTCTTGCATAATTTATTAGTGCTCCTTTTGTTTTCTCGAGTGGCTTATTTTATTAACTAAATCTTTAATTAAGGGATAAAACTTAATTATTATAATGATTAAATTTATAAAAAAGATTAACCAACTTCCAATAGCACGTTTGGTATTAGGTAAATTAGTTAACATAAAAATTACAATAATATTTAAGAAGGGAATTAGATTAAAACTAATCAAAGCAAATTTATTTAATTCTACTAATAAAACTGTGGCAATCCCAAAGCTATTTAATAAGATAAATAATAGTCCCATCAAAAACTCTCCGGTAAACATCAAAGCTAAACCATTCATGTTTAAAGTAGTTAAATTATCAGCCACTTGATATGAAACTAAAGGAGTAATAATTAAACCTAAATTTAAGAAATAAAAGATTAGAAAATAATAGTTAGTTGTTTTTAGGTTTTTGCTTAAAGTAAACTTCGGTTTGTTTGCGTTGTCCATAATTTCTCCTCTAACTTACTTGACTTAATTATAAAAAAAAGACTTCATAAAAGCAATTTCATTAAATTGATTAAATCATTTTTATTGAAAGTGTTTCTTTAACTTCGTTAAAATAATATCAAAAGGAGAAATATTGTGAAATACTTACTCAATCCATCCACTGATCCATATTTTAATTTAGCATTAGACGAATATGCTTTAAGATATATTGATGAAAAAGAGGATTATTTTTTCTTGTGGCAAAATCATCCTTCAATTATTATTGGTAAAAATCAAACAACTTTAAATGAAATTAACCCTAGTTTCGTTAAAGAGAATAATATTACTGTAGCCCGTCGTGTTTCCGGAGGCGGAGCTGTTTATCATGACTTTGGTAATCTTAATTTTACTTTTATCATGAACGTAAAAAATCCTGGTGATGTTAATTATCGAAAATTTGTGGCACCGGTTGTGGCAGCCTTAAATCAAATGGGAGTTAAAGCTGAAGCTTCGGGTCGTAATGATATTTTAGTTGACGGCTTAAAAATATCCGGGAATGCGCAACGTTATGCTAGTGGAAAACTCATGCATCATGGCACTATTATGTATGATGTTAATATTGAAAACTTAGTGGCAGCTTTAAATGTTGATCCAAATAAAATTATTTCTAAAGGTGTAGCTTCGGTTCGGTCTCGAGTCACTAACATCAAAGAACATTTACCTAGTAATATTACATTAGAAGAGTTTTGGGGTAATCTCCATTATTATTTGTCAGATTATGGAAAAGATAGTGAAATTGTTTTAAATAGTCACCAACTTTCCGAGATTCATCAATTAGCTAAAACCAAGTTTTCAACTTGGGATTGGATTTATGGCGAGTCTCCAGAATTTGATTATCGAAGTAAACGACGTTTTGCAGGTGGTACGGTTGAGGCTAACATCAATGTTGGTAATGGAAAAATATCTCAGATTCGTTTTTTAGGAGATTATTTAGGAATTAAAGATGTGGTTGATATTGAATCAGCTTTAAGTAATGTGACCTTTAATGAAGCGAGTGTTATGGAAGTTTTAGCTCAGTTTAATCTAGCAGAATATTTTGGAATTATTACTGAAAATGAACTCTTATCAGTTCTTTTTGAGTAGGGTATATCAATGGTAAATTTACCATCAGAGTGATATGGTAAGGATGTCTTAGAGATAATAAAAAGGAGAGTGGAAACTTTGGCAAAGAAAGTTGATTTTATAGATTATCAAACCCAAATTGGGTTGATAGAAAAGGCATTTCCGATGCTACAAATCTTAGATGAAACTGGCAAAGTCGTTAACCCTGATTTAATGCCAGATCTATCATCTGAAGAGTTAGTCGAAATGTTTTCTGATATGTTGTGGGCACGAGTTTTAAACGACCGCTTTACAACTTTAGCGAAACAAGGCCGTCTCGGTTTTTTCGCACCAAATGCAGGACAAGAAGCCAGTCAGATTGCCAGTAATATGGCCTTTAGTAGAACAGATTTCTTGTTACCTGGTTATCGTGATATTCCGCAATTAGTGAAACATGGCTTACCGCTTTATAAAGCTATTTTATGGAGTAGAGGACATGTTGAAGGGAATAAATACCCAGCAGATTTTATGGCTTTACCGCCCCAAATTATTATTGGAGCACAAATTGTCCAAGCTACTGGGGTTGGCTTAGGAATTAAATTAAATGATGAGAAAAGTGTCGCGTATACCTACACTGGTGATGGTGGTTCCTCACAAGGTGACTTCTATGAAGGAATTAACTTTGCGGGAAGTTTTAATGTACCAGTGGTTTTCTATGTTCAAAATAATGGTTATGCGATTTCAACCGAACGAGCAGTTCAAAGTAAAGCAGCAACATTAGCCCAAAAATCAGTTGCGGCTGGTATTTTAGGTTTTTATGTTGATGGAATGGACCCATTAGCGGTTTACGCAGTTTCAAAATATGCCCGTGATTATGCTTTAAAAGGCAATGGTCCGGTTTTAATCGAAACTGTAACTTCACGCTTTGGACCGCACTCCTTATCAGGGGATGATCCAAAACGCTATCGTGATTTAGCTAGTTTTGAATTTTGGGATAAAAAAGATCCATTAATTCGGATGCGACATTATTTAACTGAATTAAAATTATGGGATGAAAAAACTGAAGTCGATTTAGTTTTAAAATATGAAGAAGAAATTAAAGAAGCATTAGCGCAAGCAGATCAAGTTGCACCACAAAAGGTTAGTGAATTTTTAGCTAGTATGTTTGAAGTGCCGACTGCTAATATTGCTGAACAAATTGCTTTATTTGAAAAGAAGGAGAGATTATAATGGCTGAAAAAACAATGATTCAGGCGATTACTGAAGCGATGGATTTGGCCTTAGATAAAGACCCAAAAACCTTAATCTTTGGAGAAGATGTCGGACAATATGGTGGTGTCTTTCGGGCGACTGATGGTCTACAAGCAAAATATGGAAAAACCCGGGTCTTTGACACACCACTAGCTGAATCAGCAATTGGTGGTTTAGCGATTGGTTTAACCCAAAAAGGTTTCCGACCAATTATGGAAATTCAATTTTTTGGATTTCTCTTTGAAGTTATGGACTCGATTGTCGGACAAGCCGCCAGAATGCGTTATCGTTTAGGCAACACGAGAAATGCTCCGATTACAATTCGTTCACCATTTGGGGGTGGAGTTCATACTCCCGAATTACATGCCGATAATTTAGAGAGTTTATTAACAAATTCCCCAGGAATTAAAGTGGTAATTCCTTCTAATCCTTATGATGCTAAAGGTTTATTACTGGCAGCAATTGAGGATAATGATCCAGTTTTATTTCTGGAACATATGAAGTTATACCGCTCTTTTAAACAAGAAGTACCTAGCGAGTATTATACAATTCCTTTAGGCAAGGCTAATATTTCTTTAGCGGGTAATGATGTTACCGTAGTCACTTATGGGGCGATGGTTCAAGAAGCTTTGAAAGCTGCGGAAAAAGTATTAGGTAATAATATTTCAGTCGAAGTAATTGATTTAAGAACTGTTTCACCAATTGATATGGAGACAGTAATTAACTCAGTCGAAAAGACGGGTCGTTTAGTAGTAGTCCAAGAAGCACAGCGCCAAGCTGGTGTCGGATCGCAAGTTATGGCTGAAATTTCCGAAAAAGCAATTATGAGTTTAAAAGCTCCAATTGCCCGAGTAGCTGCTCCTGATACGGTCTATCCTTTTGGAATGGCAGAAAAGCTTTGGTTACCAAACGCTGAAGATATTATTGAAAAAATTAATGAAGTTATGAAATTTGACTAGGAGGAATTATGACATATATTTTTAAATTACCAGATGTCGGTGAGGGAATGGCCGAAGGTGAAATTGTCAAATGGTATGTAAAAGAGGGAGAGACGATTCAAGAAGATGCGCCACTTTTAGAATTACAAAATGATAAATTACTCCAAGAAATCCCGTCACCAGTGACTGGTGTTATTAAACAAATTTTAGTGGATGCTGGAACAACGGCACAAGTTGGTGAAGCTTTAATTGAAATTGAAACTGATCAAGTTAAAGCTGAGAGTACAACGACAACAGCACCAGTAGCTACAAAAGAGCCGGAAACTACAGCACCTGTTGCAACGGTGGTTGAGAAAGCAGCACCACAAGCTGCGACGGAGCATGTTTTAGCGATGCCAAGTGTCCGGCAATACGCGTTTTCTAAAGACATTGATTTAGCTCAAATTACTGGAACGGGACATCAAGGTCAGATCACAAAAGCTGACATTGATAATTATCTTAATGAACCAGTCGCGGAACAAGTAAAAACCGCTGTGGCAGAAACAACAACGTCAACTCAAGTTGTGCGAAACTTTGATGAAGATCAATATCGAGAAAAATTAAGTGCGATGCGTAAAGCGATTGCTAAGACCGTCAGTATGAGCAGTCGTGAGATTCCCCATGTCACTTTATTTGATGAAGTAGAAGTGAATGCTTTAGTTAAACATCGTAATAAATATAAAACAGTTGCCGCTCAAGATGAAATTAAATTAACGTACTTACCTTATTTCGTTAAGGCGTTAACTTTGGCTTTAAAACGTTATCCAGTTTTAAATGCTAGTTTTGATCAAGAAAATGAAGAGATTATTTATAACAACTATTTCAATATTGGAGTAGCGGTTGATACTGAAGCGGGATTATTTGTCCCTAATATTAAAAATGCCGATCAGAAAGGTATTTTCAATATTGCCCGGGAAATTGGTGAATTAGCTTTAAAATCCCATCAAAGAACTTTAGCTGGTGATGATATGAAACATGGATCGATGACAATCAGTAATATAGGATCGGCTCGCGGTAGTTTCTTTACTCCAATTATTAATTATCCCGAAGCTGCCATTTTAGGCGTTGGTAGTATAATTAAGAAACCAATTGTGGCTGAAGATGATACAATTACGGTAGGTTATATTTTAAGTTTATCATTAAGTTTTGATCATCGAATTGTTGATGGCATGACCGCACAACTTTTCATGAATGAATTAAAACGATTCTTAAATGACCCAGAATTACTATTGATGGAGGGATAAGATGGTTGTCGGAGATTTAGCATTAGATAAAGATACAATTGTAATTGGTTCAGGACCTGGTGGCTATGTCGCAGCGATAAGAGCGGCTCAATTAGGCCAACAGGTAACCTTAATCGAAAAGGGTGAGATTGGTGGAGTTTGCCTTAACGTGGGATGTATCCCTTCCAAGGCGCTGATTAATGCAGCTGCACGCTACCAAGAAGCCCAAAATTCAAAAAAAATGGGTATTACAACTAGTAATGTCAAATTAGACTTTAAAGCAACCCAAAAATGGAAAGACCAACTGGTAGTAAAACGCCTTACCAAAGGTGTTGAAGGACTGTTGAAGAAAAACGGCGTTGAAATAATTACTGGTACGGCCTTCTTTAATGAAAGTTCACAACTTCGAGTAATTAACGATAATGAAACTCAAACTCTAACTTTTAACCATGCGATCATTGCGACTGGAAGTCGCCCTATTGAAATTCCTGGTTTTAAGTTTTCTGAAAGAATTCTCGACTCAACTGGCGCTTTAAACTTAAATCAAGTTCCTAAAAAAATAATTTTTATTGGTGGAGGTTATATAGGTACCGAATTAGCTGGAATTTATGCTGATTTTGGTAGTGATGTAACTATTATTGAAGGTACGGCTCATCTCTTACCTTCCTTTGAAACTGACTTAAGTGATTTAGTTTTAAAGAATTTTAAAAAGAAGAAGGTTACAGTTTATACTAACTCTTTAGCAGAACAAGTTGTTGAAACTGAAAAAGGGGTTAAGGTAACCGTTAATAGTAATGGTAAAAAAGAAACTTTGGAAGCTGATTACGTGGTCGTTACTGTCGGGAGAAAACCTAACACAGATGAACTAGGCTTAGAATTGGCGGGTGTTAAACTTGACGAACATGGCTTAGTAATAACAGATGATCAAGGACGGAGTAGTCAACCTCATATTTATGCGATAGGTGATATTACGGCAGGACCAGCTTTAGCTCATAAAGCATCTTATGAGGCGAAAATAGTAGCAGAAGTTATTAGTGGAAAAAATGTAAAAATCGATTATCAAGCTTTACCTGCGATTTGTTTCAGTGATCCTGAAATCGCCAGTACCGGCTTAACGAAACAAGAAGCAATTGACCAGAAGCTAGACGTTACCACTGCTCAATTCCCATTTGGGGCTAATGGACGAGCTTTATCTTTAGATGCTACGGATGGTTTTATTCGTTTAGTATACTTAAATGCAACAAAACGTTTAATTGGAGCCCAAGTGGTTGGAGTCGGTGCTAGTGAAGTAATCAATGAGTTAACCTTAGCGATTGAAGCTCAAATGACAATTGAAGATTTAGCCTTAACTATTCACGCTCATCCTAGTTTAGCGGAAGTAGTGATGGATGCTGCTGAATTGGCAAAAGGTTTACCAATCCATTTTTAAATTAAAAGAGATCTTTGTTATAATTATTTAAGAAAGAGGTATTTCTATGATTATTCAAAGTAAAAGGGTATTTCTTAATGGCCGTTTTTTACCGGCTCAAATTGAAATTAAGCAAGAAAAAATTGTCAATGTTTATCCGTATAATCATCAAGCGGTGGATCATGACTATGACAACAAGATTATTAGTCCCGGATTTATTGATATTCACACCCATGGTGCTTATGGCTGTGATGTTAATACCGGGACCGTTGAAGATTATCAAATTTGGCTAGCAAACTTAGTCAAAGAAGGAGTAACCAGTGTTTATCCTTCAACTTCAACAACAAAAAAAGAAGTTTTATATCAAGCGTTAGCGAATGTAAAAAAAGCTGCTGATAAAAATTATCCAGGAGCGAGAATTCTTGGGATTCATCTGGAAGGGCCATTTTTAGAAGAAGTTCATCGTGGAGCACAACCAGCTCAATACTTACTAGAACCTTCAGTTGATGAATTTGAGAAATTTTATCAAGCTTCTCAAGGATTTATTAAATATGTCACAATGGCTACCGAACAAGACAAAGATTTTGAGTTATTAAAACATTTAGATAGCTTAGGCATTGTGGTATCGATAGGCCACTCAGCAGCGACTTATCAAGAAGCAAGTTTAGCTTTCGCAAATGGAGCTCGCGGTATTACCCATACCTTTAATGGGATGAGTTCCTTACATCATCGTGAACCCGGCATTGTGGGTAGTGCTTTAACTTTAGATGTGTTTGCTGAATTAATTGCCGATGGACAACACGTCTATCCAGCAGCCGCTCAAGCTTTATTTAAATCAAACCAAAAAGTTATGATGATAACTGACTCATCAGCTCTAAAAGGTATGAAACCGGGAATTTATGAAATTGAGCCTGGTATTAAAATTGAAGTTGATGAACATGGTTCTAATCGTTTTTATGGTACCAACACTTTATTAGGTAGTTCTTTAAAATTTAATGAAGGACTAAAGATTCTCGTTGAAGAAGCTCTTGTCGATATTTCAAGTGCTTTAATAGCAATGAGTTTAAATCCAGCTTTATATTTGAAGATTGCTGATCATAAAGGCCGAATTATGGTAGGATATGATGCTGATTTAACTGTGATTGATGAACAGTATCAGATTGTCGCTACTTATGTCTTAGGTGAAAAACAAGTAATTTAAAAAAGGGATTAAATCCCTCTTTTTGTGAGTGTAATAAATTGTTCGATGCGATTAGCAATGATATCTAGGCTACCTTTCCAAAACTTCGGGTCAGTAATATCAATATCTGCCATTAAAGCTACTGCTTCACAACTATTGGTCGTGGTAGCTTTTAAAATGTTATTATATTTAGGAACAAAAGCTGCCCCTTCTTTTAAATATATCGCAAAGAGACCTAAGGCAAATAAGCCACCAAAAGCATATGGGAAATTATAGAAGTTATTATGGACACTATAATAATGTGATTTACATAACCACATGTAGGGGTGTAAATAATCATTATCTAAGCCATCCCCATAAGTTTGTTTTTGAGCATCCAACATAATTTGATTTAACTCATCGGCAAACATGAAACTATCAGTTCTTTTCTCAATAACAGCACTTTCAAAAAGGTAACGACTATATATATCTACGACAATTTGTGTTAAATCTTGTAGTGAATTTTCAATTAATTGAATTTTCTCTTCATCATTACTATCTTTTAAAGCTGCTTGTAAGACAATATTTTCCGAGAAGGTTGAGGCGGTTTCAGCCACTGGCATCGTGTAATCGGTATTTAAAGGTAAGAAGTCTTCAATTTGATAACCGTGGTAAGCGTGACCTAATTCATGGGCTAAAGTGACAATATCACTAATTGATCCGCCAAAGTTGGTTAAAATGCGACTTTGCTTAATTGGTTGTAAGTTAGCACAAAATGCCCCGCCAACTTTACCTTTCTTTGGTAAGAAATCAACCCAATCATCTTCAAAAGCAGTTTTAGCTAAATCGGCTAGTTCTTGATCAAAGCTACTGAAGGTATTAATAATATATTCTTTAGCTTCAGCGACACTATAAGTCTTTTGGTCGCCTTTTCCAATTGGGGCAAAAAGATCATACCATGGTAAACCTTTACTATGTCCTAAAAGACTGGCCTTATGTTTTAAATAATTTCTAAAGATGGGAAGATATTCATCAATTGCGAGAAACATGGCATCTAAACTCGCTTTTGATAAACGGGAATCAATCAGAGTTTTTTCTAAAACACTTTGATAACCACGAATTTTACTAATTTCCACGACTTCTCCTTTAATACTATTTAAGGCAAAAGAAGTCGCATCTTTGATATCTTCATATAACTTTAGTTCTTTATGGTAAGCATCTTTTCGGACAGCTTGATCAAAGTCATAAGCTAAATTTCTTATTTCAGGTAAAGTTTTCTTTTCACCATTTAACATAATTTCACTTTTTGAAGTTAAGAGATCTTGTAAGTTGCTCCAAGCTTTAGATGCATTAATTTCCATTAAACTAATTACTGCTTCTACTTCTTCATTAAGTTGATATTGGTGCTTTAAAAGAGTTTCATTTAAGACAAAATGATGTTCCTTTAAATAGGGATTATCTTCTATCCACTGGGGAAGTTCTGCTTCAACACTAGCCAAATAATTACTAAAGAGGGCTTCAGGTTTCGCTAATAAGCTAGTTAATTTAGCGAGCTGTCCAGCATAGTTATTACTAGTAGGATCACTAGTATTAGTGGCTAAATTTAAATGAACAAAACTGATTAACTTGTGGAGATGAGTAATCAGTTGATTTTTGTCCTTTAAATAATTCACTAATGTTTCTAAATTAGAATTAGCAGCTAGATTTTCTGAAGTTTCTTGAAAACTATTAACTAATGCTTGAGCCTTTTTATAATCATTTAAAAATTCTTCGCCATAGCCTTTATAAAGAGCTGTAAGTGACCAATTTGACATATTAAAATACCTCGATTTCTTTTGTAAGTATATCACAAATTAATTAAGGCATAAAAAAACTAGTTAAGATTAACTAGTTTATAAACGACAACTTGGTAGGGCGGCGACCGTCGGATGTTGGTATTTTTTAAATTGGGGATTATTTAAAAAAGCCGTATAGACATAAGAACAATTGGGAATAACCAAAAGTTCCTTTTCAGTGGCAAATTTCATTAGTTCTTTGAGTAAAACTTGCGCTAAACCTTGGCCACGATATTCCGGATTGACAAATGTTTTATATACATCCAAAGTGTTTTCATCATAATATTGATAAGATATTTCTCCAATTACTTGATCCGATTGATAAAGTTTAATTGAATTGTTTTCATGTTTAATTTCCATAGATTTACCTCAAACTTATTTTAGAAGTAAGCCCCATTAAAAGCAAGGATATTACCCATTGTGAGATTTAGTGGAATCTCAGTTAATTGTCTTATATAATATTGGTTAAGGATGATATTATGATAAAGACGATTTTCTTTGATTTAGATGAGACATTGTTGAATATGGACCAAACCGCTTTTGAACGAGATTATTTTTTAGGTTTAACGAAAATGGTGATGAAATTTGATTATCCTTTTGAAGCAGCCTTAGCGGCTTTAAAGGATAGTGTTGCCGCAATGTATTACAATAATGGTGATAAAACTAATGAAGGAGTCTTTTGGGAAGTTTTTGAATCAAGATTGAAGTTAAAAAGAGGCAAGATTGATGCTGAAGTTGAGTTATTTTATAAAAATGAGTTTCCCTTTTTAAGAAAACATACAACCGCGAATCCGATCGTACCTTTAATAATTCAACTCTTACAAAAAAAAGGTTACCAACTCGTTTTAGCGACTAATCCCCTTTTTCCTAGAACGGCGACTTATCAACGAATTAATTGGGCTAATTTAAAGGTAATAGATTTTGCTTTAATTACTACTTATGAGAATAGTCGTTTTAGTAAACCAAACCCACTATATTTCAAAGAAATTATCGATAAATTAAAACTAAAACCTGAGGAGTGTTTAATGATTGGTAATAGTATCGAAGAAGATTTAGCAGCTTTAAAGTTAGATATGGCCTGTATTTTAATTAATGAGCAAAGAAGTGCAAATATTGATCAAAAAGTAAAGCAATTATCATTAAATGACTTGTATCAAGAGATTTTAAATTGGCCGGAGGTGCAACAATGAAAGTATTTATTGGATTAGGAAATCCTGGAACAAAATATCAAGCCACCCGTCATAATGTTGGTTATATGGTTTTAGATCATTTAGCCACTTTAAATCAAGTTAGTTTTAAAACTGAATTAAAATTTCAAGCTGAAATTGCTGAGTACTTTGTGAATCAAGAAAAGATAATTTTAGTAAAGCCTTTAACTTATATGAATTTATCAGGTGATGCTGTAGTAAAAATTAGAAATTACTATCAAGTTGACTTAAATGACTTAGTTATTATTTATGATGACTTAGATTTACCACTAGGTTCTTTGCGCCTCCGGGAAAAAGGAAGTGCGGGCAGCCATAATGGAATGTCGGATATTATTAAAGTTTTAAAGACTAATCAACTCTTACGAATTAGGATTGGGATAGGTGCTCCTGATTTTGAAAGTCGTAAAAGTTTCGTCTTAGGTAAATTTAATCCAAAAGAAACTTTGATTATGGTGAAAACTATCGATAAAGCCGCCCAAGCTTTAAGTTACTTTGTTAGTCATGATTTTGTGAAAACAATGTCGGAGTATAATGAAATAAACAATAATGAATAAACTTCTTTTACAACCATTTTTTAAACATCCGATTGTTAGTGCCCTTTTAAATCAAAATGAAAAGATTGTCGCTTTATCATTAGATCAGGAAGCATTATTTTATAGTGCCAGTTTTTTGAAAGCTAAGCGTTCTTTGGTTATTGTTAAAGAATCACGTTATCAAGCACAACTCCTCTATCAAAAAATTAGTCCACTAGTTAAAGAAAGTCGGCTTTTTTTAGTAGAAGATTCATTACGTTTAGAAGCGATTGCGACCTCCCCTGAAATAAAAGCGGAACGCATTTTAAACTTATCTTTATTTTTAGAAGATAAGCATTTAATAATAACTCATATTGGAGCTGTTTTAAGATATTTCCCAAATCCTAAGTTATTTGAAGCAAATACTTTGAGATTTGAAGTTAATCAAATCATTGATCCAAAGCAACTAACGATAGAGTTAAGTAAAATTGGTTATGAAAAAGTTGCCTTAGTTGATCGTCCATTAACATACGCTAGTCGTGGTGGGATTATTGATGTCTTCACGATTAATTATCATGAACCAATTCGTTTTGAATTCTTTGGCGATGAGATTGAAAGTATTCGTAGGTTTGATTTATATAGTCAAAAAACCATCAACGAAATTAAACAGGTTAAAATTCTTCCCGCCAGTGATTTATTATTTTCTGATGTTGATCTGAAACTACTTAATCAAAAGTTATTGGTAGAAAATAATTTCACCTTAGATATTAAAAATCAGGTTCAAGCTGACTTAAATTATTTAGCTGCTGGAATTTACTCGGAAAAACATTATCATTATTTAAGTGAACTTTCAAATCAATTTTTGTTTTTAGATTATTTGACTAATCCTTTAGTAATTTTAGCTCCAATTGAAAAAATCAAACTTGAAGCTGAGAAACTAGTTTTTGATACTAAAGATTATTTCCAAGAACTCAAAAAACTCCAACAATATGTTTCAAAAGCAGCTGTCTTTAGCACTTTAGAATTAATTAATGAAAAATATCCAGTTAGTATTGTCCATGACTTTTTAAATAATAATAGTCTTGAAATTGGAATTTCGCCGAATGAAAACGTCAAAGAGAATCTAACTTTAGTCATTAATAAGATGAGAAGTGAAGCCGAACATAAAACTGTGATTGTAACATTAGTTGGAAGTTATTTTAAAAAATTTCAGGATATTTTAAATTCTCATCAAATTCCTTTTCAAATAATTAAGAAAAACGAAATGATTAAATCAGGCATCAATTTGCTTGAAGTCGATAATCAAATTAGTTATGAGCATCAAAATCAAGTTATTTATACCGCTTTAGATTTATTTGATAATGTGGTTAGAAAGACGCGCTATACCAGTCAGTTTTTACAAGCTAAATTAACCCTTGATTATCAAGAATTAAATCCTAAGGATTATGTAGTCCATAATCTTTATGGAATCGGACAATTTCAAGCCATTATAACAAAAGAGATTAATGGTTTAACTAAAGATTTTCTTCAAATCTTTTATCGCGATAATGATGAATTGTTAGTTCCTTTGGAACAATTTCGTTTTGTTAGAAGATATGTCTCCAGTGAAGGAATTATTCCGCGCCTTAGTAAATTAGGAAGTGGTGAATGGAGCAAAACTAAACAACGGATTAGTGAAAATGTCACTAATATTGCGGAGCGTTTAGTAAAATTATATTTGGAAAGAAAAGAAAAAATTGGTTTTGCTTTTTCCAAGGATAGCGCATTACAAAATGAATTTGATGCCGACATTGATTTTGAATTAACTAAAGATCAAGTCACTTCTATCGCTGAAATTAAGGCCGACATGGAAGCAGCTTATCCAATGGATCGCTTACTGTGTGGTGATGTCGGTTTTGGGAAAACTGAAGTTGCGATGCGAGCTGCTTTTAAAGCAGTCATTGATCAAAAACAAGTAGCCTTTTTATGCCCCACCACGATCTTATCGCGCCAGCATTATCAAACTTTTTTAAAACGTTTTGAGAACTTTCCGGTTAAAATCGCCCTTTTAAATCGCTTTGTTTTACCGAAGCAACAAAAAGAAATTATTGAAGATATTGCCTTAGGGAAATATGATATCGTGATTGGCACTCACCGTCTTTTATCAAAAGACGTTAAGTTCTTTGATTTGGGTTTATTAGTAATTGACGAAGAACAACGTTTTGGGGTGGAACACAAAGAATTAATTAAAGAATTGAAACAATCAATTGATGTTTTATCATTAAGCGCAACCCCAATCCCGCGCACCTTACAAATGTCTTTAATTAATGTTCGTTCTTTATCGCAATTAAATACTCCCCCGATTCATCGTTTACCGGTGGCGACCTATGTGGTTGAAAAGGACTTTAATTTAATTATTGACATTATTTCAAAAGAAATTGCACGGGGTGGTCAAGTATTTTATCTTTACAATAATATTGAAATGATTTATACGGTAGCTTATCAAATTCAACAGGCCTTACCGGAGATTTCAGTTAAAGTAGCTCACGGCCAAATGAATCGAGATGAAATTGAAGAAGCCATGGTTAACTTTACTGAAAACCAATACCAAGTATTAGTTTGCACCACGATCATTGAAACTGGAATTGATATCGCTAACGCTAATACTATCATTGTCGAAAATGCCCAGAATTTTGGATTAGCTCAACTTTATCAAATTCGAGGTCGAGTCGGACGAAGTTCTCGTTTAGCTTATGCTTATCTTTTAATCCCAAAGCAGCGTCAATTAACTGAGGTAGCCGAAAAACGCTTAAAAGCCATTAAAGAATTTACTGAGCTTGGTAGTGGTTATAAGATTGCGTTACGTGATTTAACGATTCGAGGAGCAGGTGATCTTTTGGGAGACAATCAATCGGGCTTTATTGATACAATTGGTATGGATCTTTATATTGAACTTTTACAGGAAGCGATTGCGGTTGCTCAAGGGCAAGCTAAACCAGAAGTTAAGAAACCACGGATTCCGATGGAGGTTAATGCTTATATTCCCCAAGACTTTACTGATGCTGATCGCGATAAATTGTATTTATATCAAAAGATTGATAAAATAAAGACGATTTTGGAACTCCAAGAAGTTTTCTTAGAAGTCAGTGATTACTTTGGAAAGTTGCCAAATTCAGTTGAATTATTGTTTGAGAAAAAACGTCTTGAGTTAATTTTAGCTTTAGATGAAATTGATAGTTTTAAGGAAAGAGACTTTGAAGTGGTCATTATTTTAACTCAAGAGTTTTCCGATTTGATAGATGGAGTTAAACTCTTTGAAATGATTAACCAGCTAAGTCCAGAAATCAAAATTAAATATTTGCGAAGTAAGATTCATATTTATGTTTCAAAGAATACGGATTGGTTAAAGTTAACAATTACTGTATTAAATAATTTAAAACTAGTGACACGAAAAGGATAAAAATGAGAATTGATAAATATTTAAAAGTAGCTCGAATTTTAAAAAGACGGACAGCCGCTAAAGAACTAGCTTTAAATCAAAGAGTTTTAATTAATGATAAGGTAGCGAAAGCTTCAAGCGAAATAAAAATTAATGATATTGTGGAAATATCATTTGGGAATCGAGTTTTAAAGTTTAAAGTTTTATCTTTAGCGCAACAAGTGAAAAAGGCCGATGCCGAGATGCTCTATGAAGTAATTGAAGTGCGACAAGAAAGTAAGGAATAAGATGAAAAGACAAGTTAAGAAAACCAAAAATAAGAAAAGTAATAAAACCAGTGGGATTATAGTATCATTGATTTTTATTGCAGTATCATTAGCGCTCCTTTATCCAGTAGGAAAAGAGCTATCAAGTATTATTGATTTACGTGCCAAACTAAAGGAATCAAAACTAATTTTAGCGGAAATAGAAAAAGAGAATGTTTATTTAACCGAACAAAAAACAAAGTTAAATGATCCAGAGTATATTAAAAGTTATGCCCGCGGTGAATATCTTTTATCAAAAGAGGGTGAACAAATCTTTAAATTACCATCTAAAAAATAAGGCAAGTGTCTTATTTTTTCTTAGTCTTTCCAACCTTGTCAAGTTTATTTTGGTGTATAATAAAGATTGAGGTAAAAGCATGTTTGAAACTTTAATAGACCCCAAAATAATTCGTGATCCAATTCATGAATACATTGAAATCAAGCATCAAGTTATTTTAGAATGCATTGATTCAAAAGAATTTCAAAGATTACGCCGAATTCGACAATTGGGTGGAACTGCCCAAGTTTTTCCTACTGGAGAACATTCACGTTTTACTCATGCTTTAGGAGTTTATCATTTAATAACTAGATTATTAAAAGTAGTTCCAGAGCTTAAAGAAATCTTAAGTGAGTTTGATCAAATCTCATTACTATTGGCCGGCTTGTTGCATGATGTTGGACATGGTCCTTTTTCGCATACTTTCGAACAAATCACTGGCGTATCCCATGAAGTTCGGAGTAAACAAATTATTTTAGGAGACAGTGAAATTAACCAAGCTTTAATTAAGGCTAATCCAAAGCTTCCCGAGGCAGTGGTTGCGATTTTAAATCAAACTCACCCAAATCCTTTATTAAACCAAATTGTGGTTGGTCAACTTGATGTTGATCGCATGGACTATTTATTAAGAGATGCTTATTTTACGGGAGTTTCTTACGGGAATTTTGATTTAGGTAAAATAATTCATTCAATTTTAGTTTTTGAAAACCAATTAGTAATAAAAGAAAGTGCGATTCATGCTGTTGAAGATTACATCATGGCTCGTTATCATATGTATTGGCAAGTTTATTTTCATCCAATTTCACGAAGTTTTGAGATTATGTTGATTAAACTTTTAACTCGTATTAAAGACCTCTATCAAATTGATAAAAGCTTAGTTAAGGACTTAAAGATGTTTACGATACTCTTTGAAGAATTCCCTTTAAGTAATGAAGAATTTTATCTTTTAGATGAAAGTAGTTGGACTTATGGTATTTCTCAGTTAAGTAAACATAGTGATATAATCTTAAGTGACTTAAGTAAACGGCTTTTAAAACGAAATTTATTCATTGATGTTCCGTATCAAGATTTAAAGTCGAAACAAGCAGTTAGTTTAAGTCTTACTGCCAAAGGCTACGACCCCAAGTATTATTTGGCAAAAGATGTTGCTATTGCTCGGCCGTATTATCCTTATTTGATGGATAAAAATGTTATTTGGGTCTTAACCAATCAACAAGTTAAAGAATTGTCGGCAGTATCAGAAATCGTTCAAGCAATTATTAAAGGTGAAGATAAGCAAGTTGCAAAGCTTTTCTTCCCTAAGTTATAGAAGGAGCAAATATGGATCAAAATTTAGCGAAATTAAATCAAGCTCGTTTAGTTGAAGCAGTAGGTAGTGAAGCTACCGTTATTTTATTTTCTGGAGTAGCACCAAAGATGTCAGCTGATATGCAATATCGGTTTGTGGTCAATCGGAATTTTTATTATATTACAGGCATTGATGAACCTTATTTAATTTATCTTTTACATAAAGGTGTTTCTTACTTATTTATTGAAAGAGCGGATGAACTACATGAAAAATGGGTGGGTAAGAAAATAGATTATTTACGTGCCAATTTTAAAAGTGGTATTGAAAATATTTATTTCTTAGAAGACTTCTATCGTTTTGTTTATGAAAATATTCCTCAAGGTGAAACGTTGTATTTAGATTTAGAAACCGATCAATTTAATCAGCATCCAACCGTCGCAGAGCGACAAGTTTTACGTTTTGGTAGTGATTATGAAATCGAGGACGTCTATCCGATTTTAACTAAATTACGAATGATTAAAAGTGATTTAGAAATTAAAGAAATCAAAAAAGCGATTGCGATTACTAAACAAGCTTTCGAAAATGTTATGAAAAATATGGTTCCTGATGTCCGTGAATCGCATTATGAAGCTGACTTTGATTATATTTTAAAAAGATATAATGTCCCAGCAGCTTTTGATAGTATTGTCGCCAGTGGTGTTAACGCGACTATTTTACATTATGTTACTAATAATAAGTTCTCTAAAAAAGGTGATTTAGTCTTATTTGATTTTGGGGCAACTTCTAATTTGTATTGTGCCGATATTTCGCGGACAATTCCGGTAACTGGTAAGTATAGTGAACGTCAAAAAGAAATTTATCAGATTGTCTTAAATGCGCAACAAGTTATGTTAGAAAAAGTCCGACCTGGTGTGGCCCTCCCAGAATTAAATCAAGCCGTAATTAGTTACTACCAAAAAGCATTGAAAGAAATTGGTTTAATTGAAGATGAAGCTGATGTCAGTCAATACTATTACCATAACGTTAGTCATCTTTTAGGTTTAGATACTCATGATGTTGGTGGTCGTGAAGTAGTCTTAGAAGCGGGCATGGTAATCACTTGTGAACCTGGTTTATATATTAAAGAAGAAGAAATCGGAATCCGGATCGAAGATGATATTTTAGTAACTGATGATGGTTATGAGAATCTCTCATTAGACATTATGCGGAGCATTGAAGATATTGAAAGTTTTATGGCACAAAATCATGAAGAAAAATGAGAAAATTATTGTTGTAATTGTTGGAATAATTTTACTATCAGTAATTTTATTTCAAAAATTTACTCAAAAAGAAAAACAATATATTATCGTCAAGCATCACACTACAGTGATTTTAAGAATTGATAGTAATGTTGATCAGGAGTATATTGTTCATGGTGATGTTGGCGAAATGCACATTGAAGTTAAAAATAAAAAGTTCCGAGTTAGTTATGTAGAATGCCCTGATAAACTTTGTGAAAAACAAGGTTGGCAAAATATGAGAGATGGAGTACCAATTGTCTGTTTACCAAATCGGATTATTATTGAAAGGGAGTTATTAAGTAGCTAAGAATTTAGCTGCTTTTTAGTTTTTTCTAAAATCAATTAAAACTTATTGTGGAATACTTGACATATTTAACTATCAAGATATAATGCAAGAGAAAAGTTAAGTTATAAGTTAATCTTTATAGGAAAAGAATTCGATATAGATTTAAAATAAATTAATTTAATGATAAAGTAATTGCGATTTAAAGAAAGGCAGGCTCGCATGTATCAAACTCTCGAAAGAAAATTACAATTGATTATTGCTGAAGCGATTTTAAAGCTTTTCGATTTTAATTTAAATCCAGATGAAATTATCATTGAAATTCCTCGTGAAAAAGCTTTCGGAGATTATGCAACAAATATTGCGATGCGCTTGGCGAAAGATTTAAGAAATAAACCCTTATTAATTGCCCAAAATTTAGTCAGTAGTTTAGAAAAAGATTCTGACACATTTTTTAAAATAGAAATTGCGGGACCTGGCTTTATTAACATGTTTTTAAACCCGGAATTAATTGTCGCGGTTTTACCAGCAGTCTTAAAAGAGGCAGCTGATTTTGGAAAAACTAATTTTGGTCAAAATGAAAAGATTAATTTAGAATATGTTTCAGCCAATCCCACTGGAGATCTTCATCCTGGTCATGCCCGTGGTGCTGCGATGGGTGATGCTGTGGCTCGCATCATGAAAAAAGCTGGTTTTGACATTACTAGAGAATATTATATTAATGATGCAGGTAATCAAATTGAAAATATGACGCAATCGGTATACGTTCGCTATTTAGAGAGCTTTGATATTGCAACAAAAATGCCAGAAGATGGTTATTACGGTAGTGATATTATTGAGATTGCTTTAGAGCTTAAAGCGTTATATGGCGATAAATATTTAAATCAAACTGATTTAAGTGATATTCGAGAATTTGCTTTAAAGAAACAATTGAAAAAATTAGAAGCTGATTTAAGTCAGTTTCAAGTAGAGTTCGATGTTTGGAGTAGTGAAAGTGAAATTTATCAGCGCGGACTAGTTGAGAAGATTGTTGAAAAATTAAACGAACTAAACTTAACTTATCAAGCTGAAGGAGCGCTCTGGTTAAAAACCTCTGAATATGGTGATGATAAAGACCGAGTGTTAATTAAAAATGATGGGACTTACACTTATTTGACACCAGATATTGCTTATCATTTAGATAAGTTTCAACGTGGTTTTAGTCGTTTAGTCGACTTTTGGGGAGCTGATCATCACGGTTATATCCCACGCATGAAAGCTGCTTTAAGAGCCCTAGGTTATGACGAAAGTGCTTTATCAGTTGATATTATCCAAATGGTCCGGATGATTAAAGATGGTGAAGAGTTTAAATTGTCGAAACGCTCCGGCAAAGCTATTTCTCTAAGAGATTTAATTGATGAAGTTGGAGTTGATGCAATTCGCTATTTCTTTGTCAGTCGAGCCGCTGATTCACAAATGGACTTTGATTTGGATTTAGCTTTACAACAAAGTAATGAAAATCCCGTCTATTATGCTCAATATGCTCATGCTCGAATGGCATCAATTTTAAGACAAGTAGTGGACTTTAAACCTCAAGAGCAATTCAAATTACTAAAACATCAAAAAGAGTTAGAATTACTAAAGGGATTAAATGAGTTACCATTAGTGGTTAATGAAGCAGCAACGCATCGTGAACCTCATAAGGTTTGTAACTATATTCAAAAGATTGCAGCCTTATTTCATAGTTTTTATGGCGAATGTAAAGTATTAGATGATGAAAATCCAGAATTAACTCAAGAACGATTAGGGTTAGTTTTGGCAACTAAGATTACTTTAGCCAATGCACTTAATTTAATTGGGGTTAGTGCTCCCGATCGGATGTAGGAGAGATAAAAAATGAGTTTACATTCAATGACAGAAGTTGCATATCAAATTATGGTAGAGTTAGAAGCTCCCATGTCATTTGCGGAATTATGGGAAAAAGTCAAAACCGAAATGGGTTTTAATGAGGTCCAAGCAGCGAAAAAGATTGCCTCATTCTATTCTGCTTTAATGTTAGATAAAAAATTCGTTTTATTAGAAGATAATATTTGGGATTTAAGAAAAAGACATACTTATCATGAAACTCACATTGATTTAAGCGAACTTGAAATCGCTGAGGATTTAATTAATGATGAGGATTTTGATCGTGAATTGGAGTTAGAATATTTAGACAATAACGACTAAAAAAGGAGCAAATTATGAAAGAAGTTTTAAAGCTTGAAGGTGGTCATCGCTTATCGGGAAAAATTAGGATTAGTGGATCAAAAAATGCGACAGTTGCCTTAATTCCAGCTGCAATTTTATCAGGTTCAGGACCCGTAACAATTTTTGGAGTTCCAGAAATAAAAGATGTGGAGTCTTTAACTGAATTATTAGAAGAATTAAATGTTTCAGTTGTAAGAAAAGATTCGGGACACTTAGTAATTGACCCTTCCAAAATGAAAAACACTCCTTTAGTTTCAGATACAGTAATGAAATTACGAGCTTCTTATTACTTTATGGGAGCACTTTTAGGAAAATATAAACAAGTACAAATGAAAATGCCAGGAGGCTGTTACTTAGGTCCCAGACCAATTGATCTTCATTTAAAAGGATTTGAAAAACTGGGAGCTACCGTTGATTATATTAAAGGTGATTACCATATTAAAGCTGATAAATTAGTGGGGGCTAATATTTTCTTAGATATTGCTTCGGTTGGTGCAACAATTAATATTATGATGGCAGCAGTTTATGCTGAAGGTAAAACAATTATTAGTAATGCTGCCAAAGAGCCAGAAATTATTGACGTGGCAACGATGTTAAATAAAATGGGAGCTAATATTAAAGGTGCTGGAACTAATGAAATCACCATTGAGGGCGTTGAGTTACTCACAGGTTGTAGTCATGAAATAATTCCCGATCGGATTGAAGCAGGAACTTATTTGATTATTGCGGTCGGTGCTGCTGATGAAATGATTATCGAAAATGTAATCCCCCATCACTTAGAATCTTTAATTTCAAAATTAAATGAAATGAATGCCAATATAGAAGTTGAAGTTGACCGTATTATTGTCCGTCAAAGTAATAGTCTAGTTGGGGCAGATATTCAAACTTTACCTTATCCTGGCTTTGCGACTGATTTGCAGCAACCACTAACAACTTTATTAACTCAAGCTACTGGTAAGTCCGTAATTAAAGAAACCATTTATGCCGAACGTTTTAAACATTGTATTGAATTACAACGAATGGGAGCTGACATTGATGTTGGAGTAGCAACAGCTTATATTAATGGACCGACTAAACTATATGGTGATGTCGTCACCGCTACTGATTTAAGGTGTGGTGCTAGTTTAGTTGTCGCAGGCTTAATTGCCGAAGGTGTCACTGAAATTAACGAAGTTTATCATATTGATCGGGGCTATGATGATTTAGATGGAAAATTAACTGCCTTAGGGGCAAAAATCTGGAGAGAAAAAAAATAAATCCGTAAGGATTTTATTTTTTATGATAAAGCTTTTTAGTTTGGTAAACAGGGCTACAAGTTAGATTCATTTTTAATTTATTGAAAATATTAGTATCGACTTGAGCCAAGATGACTGAAGAGTGAACTTCAGCATTTCTTAATTTTGGGATTTGATTTAAGGCTAACTCTGCCATTGGGTTAGTGGTAGCGGCCACCGATAACATAATTAACATTTCATCAGTATGGAGTCGCGGATTATTATTACCGAGCATTTCAACTTTAAGCCGTTGCACCGGTTCGATAACGCGCCTCGAGAGTAAGGGTAGACTTTCATCGATATTACCAAGAACCTTTAAGGCGTTTAATAAAGCCGCTGCCGAAGGTCCAAAAAGCGAAGATGTCTTCCCAGTGACAAAACGTCCGTCTTCTAATTCCACAGCGACAGCTGGAGCTCCCGTAGCTTCAGCTTTTTCTAAGGCTTTAAGGGCAACGGTTCTTTCTTCTGGATCTAAATTAATTTGATTCATAATTAATTCAATCTTTTCGACAGTCTCAATGTTATAGTTTCCAATTTTTTCTTGAACTAAAGCTTGGTAGAAACGTCTAATAATTTCCCTTTTCGAAGCTAAATTAGCACTTTCTTCATCAATGATACAGTGGCCAACCATATTTACTCCCATATCAGTGGGAGATTTATAAGGAGATTTTTCTAAAATTCTTTCAAACATATTTCTTAAAATCGGGAAGACTTCAGCATCACGATTATAAGTAACGACTGCTTCACCATAAGCTTCCAGATGAAAGGGGTCAATAATATTAACATCGTCTAAATCAGCGGTGGCTGCTTCATAAGCTAAATTAACCGGATGTTTCAGTGGTAAATTCCATAATGGGAAAGTTTCAAACTTGGCATATCCAGCTTGAATACCACGTTTATTATCATGGTATAATTGCGAAAGACAAACCGCCATTTTGCCACTGCCGGGACCTGGAGCTGTAACTACAACTAAGGGTCGGGTAGTTTCGATATAATCATTTTTTCCAAATCCTTGTTCGCTTAAGATTTGGGCGACATTATAGGGGTATCCCGCAATCGTGTAATGTAAATAAACTTTAACACCAAGTTTCTCTAATTTATGAATAAATAAGTCACAAGCTGGCATACTAGTATATTGAGCAATAATAACGCTACCAACATATAAATCTAAAGCTCGAAAGGCATCAATCAATCTTAAGACTTCTTGATCATAAGTAATACCTAAATCAGAGCGACTTTTATTTTTTTCAATATCATGAGCAGAAATAGCAATGACAATTTCCATATCATCTTTCATATTACGCATAATGCTTAATTTGACATCAGGAATAAAACCAGGTAAGACACGGGATGCATGATTATCATCAAAAAGTTTCCCACCAAACTCTAAATAAAGTTTGTTGTTAAACATGTTAATCCGTTCCTTGATTTTTTCAGTTTGTATTTTTATGTAGAGATCGTTGTCAAAAGCTAATTTCATATTATACTCCTATCTCTTTAAGTTTAGCATAAAAAAGTGCTTAAAAAGAAAAGGAATTTATTATTTAATGAATAAAAGTCTTATCTATCTTATCATATATAAATGTATTATAATGATAGTTGAATTAGGGGGAGATTATGAAAAAACCTTACTATTTAACAACCGCAATTGCCTATACCTCAGGAAAACCTCACATCGGAAACATTTATGAGATTGTCTTAGCTGATAGTATGGCTCGCTACAAACGTCTTACCGGCTATGATGTTTATTTTCAAACGGGAACAGACGAACACGGCCAAAAAATCGAACAAGCTGCTTTAAAGGAAGGCATTAAACCACAAATTTATGTTGATAAAGTTGCCAAAGAAATCCAAGATCTATTTGATCAAATTAATATTTCTTATGATCGTTTTATGCGAACTACTGATCCAACTCATGTTAAATTAGTTCAAGAAATTTTTAAGAAATTATATGATCAAGGTGATATTTATTTGGGAGTTTATGAAGGTTTATATTGCACTTCATGTGAAGCATTTTGGACTAAATCTCAACTAGTAGATGGTAAATGTCCCGATTGTGGTGGCGAAGTACATCCAATGAAAGAGGATGCTTATTTCTTTAAACTAAGTAAATATCAAGATCGTTTAAAAAAGCATATTTTAGATCATCCAAAATTTATCCAACCAGAATCAAGAAAAAATGAAATGATTAACAATTTTATTAATCCTGGTTTACAAGATTTGTGTGTTTCGCGAACTTCATTTAAATGGGGCATTCCGGTTAATTTTGACGAAAAACATGTGGTTTATGTTTGGATTGATGCCTTAAGCAATTATATTACGAGTCTAGGTTATGACGCTGCAGGTAACCATCAAGAACTATTTAAAAAATACTGGCCAGCTGATATCCATTTAATAGGGAAAGACATTTTACGCTTTCATACTATTTATTGGCCAATTATGTTGATGGCTTTAGATATTGAACT
>CAYUXU010000003.1:0-28076 GCA_964449005.1 uncultured Erysipelotrichaceae bacterium
CAACAAGAAAAGGGGCAAGTTAATGTATTACGGAGCAAGTGATATTGGTCTAATTAGAAGCGAAAATCAAGATAACTTTACTTCAATCACAAATGAAAATGGTGATATTTTACATATTGTTTGTGATGGGATTGGGGGCGGTGTTGCCGGTGATCAAGCTAGTATTAGCTCAATTAGTTACTTAGCTGAGAAGTTTGCGGCAACGGGTCGTTTTAAATCACTTTCTGAAGCAAAATATTGGTTTAATGAAACTATCTTAGAAACTAATCAACACATCCTGGCGGTTGCCGAAGCAGCTTCAATTAGCTTTGGGATGGGGACCACCTTACTGGCGGCTTTTCTTGGTTCAGTAGGGAATTTTGTGATGAACATTGGTGATAGTCGTGCTTTCGTGGTTGAAGCTGGTCAACTCCATTCTTTAACTACCGATCATAACTTGGCTAATGAATTATATAAACAAGGTAAAATTGAATTATCAGAAGTAGCTCATCACCCAAAACGGAATGTTTTAACTAATGCGATTGGGATTAAACAAGAACTCTTAATTGATGTCTTTGATGTGCCTACTGCGGCAAACTTACTTTTATTAAGTAGTGATGGCCTCCATGACTATGTTGATTTTGAAGTAATTGAAGCGGTCTTATTAAAAGAAAACTTCAGCTTACAAGCGAAAGTAACAGAGTTAATTAATCTGTCCAATCAAGCTGGCGGGTTTGATAATGTGACAATGATATTAATAGAATTATTAAAGGATGGAAAAAAAGATGCTCGCTAATCGTTATAAAATTATTAAACAAATTGGTCAAGGTGGTATGGCTGATGTTTTTTTAGCCAACGATACGATTTTAAATCGGGAAGTTGCTTTAAAAATCCTCCGGGGTGATTTGGCTAGTGATCCAGTCTCTTTATTGAGATTTAAAAGGGAAGCGGAGACCATTAGTCAATTATCACACGATAATATTGTCAAAATTTATGATGTTGGGGAAGCTGACGGGCAACAATTTATTGCGATGGAATATATTGAAGGAAAAACCTTGAAGCAATTAATTATTAGTCGTGGTGCTTTATATAAAGAAGAAGCGATTTCAATCATGAAGCAATTAGTTAGTGGGGTAAGTGCCGCTAACGAGAAAGGGATTATCCATCGTGATTTAAAACCACAAAATATTATTATTAAGACTGATGGGATGGTGAAGATTACCGATTTTGGGATTGCGGCAACGCAAGATGCTGTCCAATTAACCCAAGCTGATTCTGTGATGGGTAGTATTCATTATTTAGCTCCAGAAATGGCACGTGGCGATAAGGCTTCAGTTCAAAGTGATATTTATTCGTTAGGGATTATTATGTATGAACTTTTAACAGGAGATGTACCTTATCGTGGAAAAACTACGGTTGAAATTGCTATGATGCACTTAAGAGATAGTATTCCTAGTGTTAAAGATTTTAATCCGGCATTACCACAAGCGGTAGAAAATGTCGTGATTAAGGCTACCACGAAAAATCGTGATTATCGTTATCAAACCGCGAAAGAAATGTATTTAGATTTATTAACAGTTTTATCTCCCGAAAGAGAGCATGAACCTAAAATTGTGATTAAAGATCGTAAGGATGATGAAGATACCTTAACTTTACCAACGATTGCCGACATCCCTTCGGCTAATGCCAAACGCAATAAGATTATTATTGGAGTAAGTGTTGCCTTTTTGGCCATCTTCTTCTTCTTTGTCATAAATGGTTTAATCCGGAAAACTCCCAGTAATCATTTGGTATTAATTCCCGATGTTAAAGGGTTATCAATTGTTGAAGCTACAGAAATGTTAGAGGCCGAGGGCTTTGTCGTTGATCTAAAGAAACAGGAAATTTTGACTGATGATATTGACAAAAATCTTGTAGTGGCAACTACTCCGGAAATTGGGAGTGAAGCTGATCGTGGTTCAAAAATTGTTTTAACTATCTCCAGAGGTAAAATGTTTTTAGTGGAAGATTATAAAGGCATGCAACTGAGTGCTTTACGAGAATTATTGAAGGATACCAAGATTGACATTATAGTTCAAACTGAAATTGATAATACTAAACCAGAAGATGAAATTATTCGACAATCTGGTCTAACGATTGGTGAAAAAATTGATCCTAATATTCGGAAAGAGTTTGTTGTGGTCGTGGCTCGACCAGCAGCCACCATGCTACATTCAGCCTGGATTGGAATGAATGTTTCTCAAGTTGAACAAATTTTAATGGATACCGGGATTAAAGTAAATCTCTCAGTTTTAGATAGTAGTGGTTTAACTGAAGAACAAGCGGCAACAATTACCATTAATACTGTCATAAAAATGTCACCGGCTGTCGGAACCTACTATGAACAAAAAGAAGGTAAAGCTGTAACGCTTTATTATTATAAGCAACTACCAGTATTTGAACCGGAGGATGATTAGTGAAAGGTCGGATTATTCGTCTTATATCAAATCAGTACCAAGTCTTACTAGATGATGGCCAAATTGTTGATTGTTTAGCCAAAGGTCGTTTACGCCTGGAAGATCGTTTAGTATGTGGTGATTTTGTTAATGTCGAATTAAGTCATGATCAATACTTAATTGATTCCCGTAATCCGCGTAAGAATTATTTAATTCGGCCTCCGATTGCGAACGTTGACCAAGCTTTAATTGTGATGTCAGCGACTGAACCGGAATTTTCTCCCTTTTTAGTGGACCAATTATTATTTCTAGCGACTTATCATGAGATCAAACCAATTTTAGTAGTTACAAAATTAGATCTTTTAAAAACTGAAGAAATAAAAGATATTTTGTTAGAATACGAAAACTCCGGTTATCAAGTAATATTAGCTGGTAAAAATGATGACTTAAATCCTTTGATAGAAGTAATTCGAGGTCAAGTATCAGTTTTAACTGGCCAAAGTGGAGTTGGAAAATCGACGATTTTAAATCGTTTGGATAAAAGTTTCCAATTAGCAACCCAAGAAATTTCAAGAGCGCTAGGACGAGGTAAACATACTACCCGCCACGTCGAATTACATAAAGTAAAAGATGGTTGGATTGCCGATACTCCAGGATTTTCGAAACTAGACTTTTCAATTATGTCAGAGTATGACCTCAAAGAATCGGTCTTAGATTTCAAAGAATATGCTCCTGAGTGTCGTTTCCGTGATTGTTTTCATATTAATGAGCCAGGCTGTGCTGTAAAGCAGGCTATTAAAGCCGGTAAGATACCGCAGCGCCGTTATTTGCATTATCAAGAGTTATTAAATCAAATTAAAGAAAGTAGGAGAGATCGCTATGATTAAAATTGCCCCTTCCGTTTTATCACTGGATTATTCAAAGTTCCCGCAACAACTAGCTGCTTTAAACGCTTCTAGTGCTAAATGGCTCCACTATGATGTTATGGATGGACATTTTGTCCCTAACCTAACTTTTGGTCCCGATATTTTAAAACATTTTAAAAACAACTCGGCACTTTTTTTAGATGTGCATTTGATGGTTACTAATCCGATGGAGGCAGCTCCGTGGTTTATTGAAGCTGGCGCCAACCTAATTACTTTTCATATTGAAGTTATGGAAAATAAGGAAGTAACCCAACAGTTTATTCAAGACTTAAAAGCCCAAAATATTGGAGTCGGAATTTCGATTAAACCAAATACCGCGGTGACAAGTATTTTAGATTTTCTTAGTGACGTTGACTTAGTTTTAGTAATGTCAGTTGAACCAGGTTTTGGTGGTCAGTCCTTTATGGAAAATTCCTTAGATAAAATCGCAGAACTAGCAAAATTAAAGCGAGAGCACAATTATCACTATGAAATAGAAGTTGATGGTGGTATTAATCAAACTACCGCCGCCTTAGTTAAAGAGGCAGGTGCTACGGTCTTAGTAGCTGGCAGTTATATTTTTAATGGTGATATTATTGCCAATATTGAAACTTTATTATGAAAACAATTATTGTTTTAAAAGATGTTGATTTTAAGTATCAACCAAGTGATTATTTAGTTGGTATTGAACAAGGTGCTTTAAAAATTCTTGAAAAAAAGCTCCCTTTAGAGTTGGCAATTGGTGATTTTGATTCAGTCAGCGAAACTGAAAAAAAGTATATAAAAAGCTCCGCTAAAAACTTTATCTTACTTAATCCAATTAAGGATGAAAGTGATAGCGAAGCTGCTTTAAAATACTTAGTAGCGCATAATTATCCAAATTTGACGTTTTATGGTGCTTTAGGGAAAAGATTTGATCATTCATTTGTTAATTTTCAATTAGTTGAAAAATATTCAGTTACTTTAATTGATGATTATAATAAGGTTTTTGCCTTAAAGGAAGGTAGTCATCACATTAAACCAGCTGATTTTAAATATTTATCAATCTTCACTTTGCGGCAAGCCACTATCACCTTACAAGGGGTTAAATACCCACTGACCAAAACTGAAATTAATCCTTTAACTAGTTATACCTTAAGTAATGAAATTATTGAAGAGCTAGCGCTCATTGAAGTAGAGGCAGGTTCAATTATTGTCGTGTTAAGTCGTGATTAAACAATCTCTAAGCCAATTTTCTTTTGAACATTGGCGAGGGTAACTGAAGCAATTTTACTAGCTTTAATTTGTCCTTGCTGTAAAGTTTCTTCAATTAAATTTGAATTAATAATTGCTTGATAATTATTTTGGATTTCTTCTAAAGTTGCCACGACAACGTCGGCAACTTCTTTTTTTAAGCTGCCATAACCGGCACCTTGAAATCTCGTAACTAATGTATCGATTGGTTTTTGAGATAAACTTGATAAAATAACTAGTAAATTACTAACTCCGGGTTGTTTGATTGGGTCATAGTTAATCTCATTATAACTATCCGTTACGGCACTCATAATTTTCTTACGAGCTTGTTTTAAATCATCTAATAAATAAATAACTCCTTTATCACTTTCGTCAGATTTACTCATTTTCTTAGTGGGTTCAGAAAGCGACATAATTCGAGCTCCTACTTTAGCGATTAAAGGTTCCGGTACGGTAAAGGTTTTTTGGTATCTTTGATTAAATCTTTCCGCAATATCACGAGTTAATTCAACATGTTGTTTTTGGTCATCTCCGACTGGGACAAAATCAGGCTGATAAAGTAAGATGTCAGCCGCCATCAAAGTTGGATAAGTATAAAAGCCAACCGTTAAGCCAGGCTCATCTTTTCGATCTTTATACTGAGTCATTCGGTTTAATTCTCCTAAGTAGGAGTTACAACTTAAAATGAAACCTAATTGAGCATGTTCTTTGACATCAGATTGCAGAAAAATCGTCGCTTTTTTGGGATCTAAGCCACTTGCTAAGTATAAAGCGACGGCATCTTCTAAATTCTTTTTTAATTCTTTGGGATCTTGATACACCGTAATACAATGTAAATTTGCAATAAAAACAAATAACTGATAATCATCTTGATACGAGACAAAATTGCGTAATGCTCCAATGTAATTTCCAAGTGTTAATGGGCCACTTGGTTTAATCCCACTCACCATTTTTTTCATAATCTACTCCTTAAATAAAAAAACGTCCGTCAGGGACGCTGAGGCGTGGTGCCACCCAAATTCACTACTAGTAGTCTTAATACTTTAACGCAGTAAACGGGTTTCCCAACTCTAAAAGTCCATTTCGCTCATTTGATATCTTTCAGCAACGATATCTCTCTGTATTTTGAGCTACTTAATTTTTATCATCGTTTTTTAAATTATAGCACATTTTTTGGTCGAATCAATAAACCAGCAGCGATTCCCACCAAACTAATCATTAAATAAGTATTGAATTTTTCTTCACTAAAGCCGACATATAAAATAAAGCTGGCCCCAATAATCGCAAAGATTGGAATTACATAATTATAGAAGAAACCTTTGGTTGGATTTCTAAATTTAATAATAGCCCCTAAGTAAAGTAAGACATAAAAAATATGATTTAATACAATCGGAAGGTTATCAACTTCTAAACCAGCCACCCATTTTAGTTCATATAAGACAGCTCCATCAACCGATAAATAGTGTAAGACTAGCCAAAAACAAGTTAAGAGAAAGGCTAAGATACTACTAGCAATCGGGATATCGTATTTCGGATGGAGTTTGACAAAGTATTTACTACCTGGTAATTCATTGCGAGTTGATAAAGAATAGGGTAGCCGCATATAGCCTAAAAAGACCCCATTTAAAGTTCCTAATACCGATATAGTAATAAAGATTAATATAATTTTAAAACCAAAATCGGTAAAGAGAGTTTGACTAAGAGTTTTAATTGGGTCAACCCCGGCTAAAATGTTATCGACTCCGGTGTAAGTACTTGCTCCGATAAAATATAATAAATAAAATCCAGTAATAATTAATGGAGCAATTGTTAAGGCTAAAGGTAAATTTCTTTTCGAGTTTTTAATTTCATGAGCGATAAAAGGGGCAATCAGCCAACCATCAAAGGCATAAGCCACAATTACAATGGCCATAAAGAAACTACTACTGGTGACAGCTTTATTAATAGTTGTATCCACAATCGCTGTTGGATCGCCAAAGATTAAGCCCGCACCACCTAATAAAATTAAAGCAAACAGTTTGGCAAACATGGAAAGACTTTGAAACTTTCCAGCATTTATGGTAGAGAAAATGTTTAATAACATAATAATTACTAAGTAACCAAAAGTAAAAAACCATACTTCATTACCAAAGGTACCATCAATTAATAAATTGTCCATTCCAAATAAAGCTGCGGTATAGTTTCCCGCTACCCAAGATAAAATAGCACTGATGGCTGGGAAATAAATAATGGTTTGAAACCAGCCCGTAATATAACCTAAGGTCTTACCCCAAGTTAATTCACTGTAGGTAATAATTCCGCCATCTTGTGAAGATTGTTTGGCAAAACGGGCAATTGTGAGTCCCCCAAAGATAATTCCAAAAGAGGCGACTAGAAAGACTAAAATTCCTGCTCCCAAGTTTCCGTTTAAGGTACGAATGATATTTGGGACCCGAAAAAATATTCCTGACCCAATCACTATTCCTACAATCATCGCAATGGTAGTTAAGAGATTAAACTTTTGTTTTGGTTGTTGCATATTAACTCCTTATTTTTCGACTTAAATTATTACTATAATAGCATAGATTTAAAATAATCTATACTAATAAATTGACAAATATGGTAAAATTAAAGGGCCTAGCGCATAAATTAGATATTATCTGATTTTAAGTGAGTTAGAGAAATCATGATAAATTAGAGGTGGTGAATCTGTGATTGTAATCTATACATCTCCCGGCTGTGCTTCTTGCCGCAAGGTTAAGAAATGGCTTAAAGATAGAAATTTAGACTTTATCGAAAAGAATATTTTTTCTTTCGTCTTAAATGAAGTCGAAATTAAGCATTTATTAATGCGCAGTGAAAACGGAACCGAAGATCTAATTAGTAAGCGCTCGAAAATTATTCAGGAAAATAAGATAAATTTAGATGAGATGAGTGTTAATGAGATTGTCAAATTTATTCAAGATAATCCGTCGGTGTTACGCCGCCCAATTATAGTAAGTGCCAAGAACTTCTTAATTGGTTATGATGAGGAAGAAATAGATGTCTTTATACCAAATGAATTAAGACATTTAGCTGAATCAAATTGCAATGAAGATTGCCCCTCATATCCAGATTGTGGGGCTTATCGCAAAGATGTTAATGAAGTGCTCTAATGAGCATTTTTACTAAAGGAAGTATATGAAAGTTTTAGTCGGTTTATCAGGTGGGGTTGACTCAGCTGTGGCAGCATATTTACTTAAGCAACAAGGTTATGATGTAACTTGTTGTTTTATGCGCAACTGGGATTCATTAATGAACCAAGATATTTTAGGTAACCCCAGTATTCAAGATGAAATCTGCCCTCAAGAATTAGATTATCAAGATGCTATCAAGGTGGCAGAGCTTTTAGATTTAAAACTATTAAGAGTTGATTTTATTAAAGAATACTGGGAGGAAGTGTTTCAAAGTTTTCTTTCTGATTACCAAAAAGGTTGGACACCAAATCCTGATATTTTATGTAACAAACATATAAAATTTGATTCTTTCTTTAAGTACGCTTTCGACTTAGGGTACAACAAAGTCGCGACAGGTCATTATGCCCAAATTAAAATGATTAATGGTCGTTACCAGTTACTTAAGGCCGAAGATTTAAATAAAGATCAATCTTATTTTTTATCACAAATTAAACCGGAAGTCTTAGCTAAGACACTTTTCCCTCTGGGAGAACTTAATAAAAATGAAGTTAGAAAGATTGCCCATCAGTTAAATTTAAATATTGCCGATAAAAAAGATTCAACCGGAATTTGTTTTATTGGTGAAAGAAACTTTAAACAATTTTTAAATAATTACTTACCAAGTAAACCAGGAAAAATAATTGACGTTAATTCTTTGAAGGTAGTAGGTGATCATCAAGGAGTTTTATATTATACTACTGGACAACGCAAGGGCTTAGGGATTGGTGGCACTTTAGGACCATGGTTTGTGATCGGTAAAGATGTCTATAAAAATGAATTGTATGTTACTAATAACTTGGAAGACGAATTATTGAATTCGACAAGTTGTTTAGTTAAGGATGTAAATTGGTTTACTGAAAATCCGCAATCCGGGAGTTTTCAAGCCAAGTTCCGTTATCGGCAAAAAGATCACCCCGTGACGGTAACTGTGATAAATGAAACGGAAGTTCTTGTTACTTACCAACCACTTCAAGCCGTTACTTTAGGACAACAAGCCGTTTTCTATCAAGATGATTTGGTGATTGGTGGTGGCGTAATTAGTGAACTGTTTTTTAATGAAATTAGTTATCAAGATAAATTAAAGGAGCGATTAAGTGCAAGTATCAACCCCTAATGGTTTAATTATTAAAGCAAAAGAGTATTTCAATGAAGTGAAGAGTTTAGTTAGTTCAAACCGACATCTTGCGAATCTCTTAAACTTTTTTCTCGGTGTCCAAATTCTTTACCCATTTCTTTTCACTTTTTTCTTACTTAAGTATTTAGATCTTAGTTTAGGGATGCCAATTCTGATTTCTTTTTTATCAAATTTAACTGGTACTTTAGTAGCGATTTGGTTGCTGTATCGAGATATTAAAGATGGTTGGCGGATTTTTAAAGAGAATAAGTTTGGTAATTTTAAATTGGTCTTTAAACATTTTCTCTTTATTTTATTAGGTAATTTAATTATAAATTTAATTATTCTTTGGATTACTGGTGAGATGAGCTCTTCTAATAATCAAGATAATATTATGCAAGTCTTTGATTTTAGTCCTTATTTAATGGGAATTATGATTGTTGGGTTTGCCCCAGTCTTAGAGGAATTAGTTTTTAGAAATACCATTTTCCGCCGAATTTATGAAAGATTCGGTTTAAAAACTGGCTTACTAATTAGTGGTTTCCTTTTTGGATTAATGCATGTCATCATCTCATTAGCGAGTCAAGATTATATGGATTTAATAAATATTTTTATTTATGTTCATATTGGAGTCCAACTTAGTTTACTGCATTATAAATCAGGGACAATCATTGCCCCAATTACGCTCCATTTTATTAATAATTTTATTTCTTTATTTGCTTTAGTTGGCCTTCTCAAATGAGTAAAATTAGAGGTTTTTTTACTAAGGTTATTTATTCTAATCTCGCCACTGGCTATACAGTTGTGCGTTTTTTATTGAGCGATAGTATTGACCAAGAAATCATTGTCGTAGGATTACTTCCAAAAATCCTCGAAGAACTTGAATATGAATTAGTAGGCAACTACCACCAACATCCTCGCTTTGGGATGCAGTTTCAAATTGAAGAACTAACTCCACTTTTTATTACGGAAAAAAATCAAATCGTAAGTTATTTATCTAGTTCTTTATTTATTGGAATTGGTAAAAGTACTGCTGAGAAAATCTACCAAGCATTAGGACCTAATTTGATTGAAAAACTCAGTGCTGATCCAAGTTTAGCTCAATCAATCCCGAGTTTAACTCAGAAACAAAAACAATCTTTAATTAATGGTTTAAAAGATACTGCTGATTTAGTTGAATCTTATAAATTATATTCTTTAGTTGGCTTAAATCATCGCTTAATTTATCGGATTGATAAACGTTATGGAAATCAGGCCGTGATTATGATTACCGATAATCCTTATCGTTTAGCTTATGAAATTGAAGGAATTGGCTTTAAAACTGCCGATAAAATTGCTACAAAACTTGGTTTTGACTTAGATCATCCTTATCGACTTGAAGCAGCTATAGTGACTTTAGTAATTGATTTATCAGTCAAAAATGGTGATACCTATTTATTAGAAAATTTTTTAAAAGAGAAATTCCTTAAAGAATTTCCTGAAACAGACTTTGATTATTATTTAGACTTAGCACAAGAAAAAGAACTTATTTTTCGGGAAGCTGATCGAATTTATCATCACAGTCAATATCTTTCAGAAACATTTACCGCCAGTTTCCTCAAACAGTTTCCCTTCAGTGGTTTAGATAAAATTAAGGATAAGAAAATCTTACCCTTGATTAGTGAACTAAAGCAACAATTAAATATTGAATATGATAGTAGCCAAACTCAGGCGATTTTGGATTTCTTTAAATATGACAAGATTGTTATGACCGGGGGACCAGGAACCGGCAAGACCACGATAGTTAGAGCGATGGTAGCTTTGTTTCAAAAACTGTACCCTAATCATAGTATCGCGTTATGCGCACCAACGGGCCGTGCTGCAAAGCGTCTTTCTGAATTGACCGAAGCACCGGCTTATACAATTCATAGCTTATTAGGGTGGGATTTAGAAACAAATACTTTCCGAAAAAATGAAACCGATTTATTAACGATTGACTTATTAATTATTGATGAATTTTCGATGGTTGACAATTGGCTTTTCGCTAACTTATTAAAAGCTGGGTCCCTAATTAAAAAAATGGTGTTAATTGGAGATGATAACCAATTACCTTCAGTAATGCCAGGCAACGTTTTAAGTGATTTAATCACTTCCGAGCTCTTTCACGTTATTTCGCTGACCACGATTTATCGACAAAAAGAAGGTTCTGGGGTAATTAGATTAGCTCATCAAATAAAAGAAGGTTTAATTAGTGATGTTAGTCAGTTTGAAGATGTTAGATTTTTGAAGTTAGATAATTCGCAAATTAAAAATCAACTCGCCAAAATTGTTGAGGAACTATTGATTAAAGGTTATTCTTTAGATGATTTAATTGTTTTAGCACCCCGCTATAATTTTAATTTAGGAATTGATGATTTAAATCAGTTCTTACAAAATATTTGTAACCCATCTGATCAATTTAAAAAAGAAATTAAGATTGGGATTAAAGTTTTTAAAGAGGGCGATAAAATCTTACAACTTAAAAATCAACCCGATGATGATGTATATAATGGTGATATTGGAATCTTAGTAGAAATTGATGACAGTGATCCCCATAACCCGAGCTTAATTGTCGACTTTGATGGTAACTTTGTCGAATATACTAGTGATGGTTTTCAAAATATTACGTTGGCTTATTGTATTTCGATTCATAAGGCTCAAGGTAATGAATATCCGATTGTTGTTATGCCAATTATTAAATCACATACTTATATGTTGAATCGTCAGCTTTTATATACCGGAGTCTCACGGGCCAAAAAAGCTTTAATTCTCCTTGGAAATTATCAAGTCTTTTTAGATGGGGTTGCTAAAGAAAATGTCTTCTTAAGAAACTCAAGTTTATTAGCGCGTCTTACAGGGCAACTTTAATGAAGTTGTTTTTTTTATCAAAATTATTAGTGCTATAATATTAATATAGAAAGAAGGATTTGTTATGTTAATCATTAACGGAAGAATTTACTTAGAGGACCGGATTATTGAAAACGGTTTTATTTCTATTAAGCAAGACAAAATAGTTAGCTTTGGGGAAATGGCTAATGCACCTACTGATGAAGATGTAATTGATGCTCAAGGAAGAAACGTCTTACCAGGTTTTATTGACCAACATATTCATGGAGCCAATGGTGCCGATCATATGGATGCCACACAACAAGCGATTGCTGATATTGCAACATTTTTACCCGCTGAAGGGACGACATCTTATTTAGCAACTACCATGACTCAAGCAGTTGATGTTGTGAATAAGGCTTTAACTGAAATTGAAAATTATCGAGTTAATTATAACTTAGCTGGTCAAGCTGAGATTTTAGGGGTACATCTTGAAGGACCTTTTATTTCGAAAAAACATGTTGGAGCCCAAAATCCTAATTTTGTGGCGAAGCCAACTAAAGCAACTTTTGATATTTTCTATGAAGCTTCCAATCAAACCATTAAATTGATTACTTATGCACCAGAAGAAGCTGAAGCTGGTTTCACTGATTATTTAAGAAGTAAAGGCGTAGTCCCATCAATTGGACACTCTGATGCTTACTTTGATCAAGTAGTAGCGGAGATCCCCCATGGATTAGCCAATTTAACTCATTTCCATAATGCTATGACGTCTCATCATCACCGAACCCCCGGTGCTGTGACTGCTGGATTTATTAATCCTAAATTGAAAGCAGAGCTAATTGTTGACGGAATTCATTTACATCCTGCTGTCGTTAAAGCAACTTATGAAATTAAAGGTGCCGATAATATTATCTTAATTACTGATGCGATGCGTGCTAAAGGTTTACCTGATGGTAAATATGATTTGGGAGGCCAAGAAGTAACTAAAATTGGTAAAGAGTGTCGAATTGAAAATGGCGCTTTAGCTGGCTCAGTTGCTGAAATGAATTATGTCGTGGCAAACTTTAGGAAATTTACTGGAGCACCACTTTCTGATGTGGTAAAAGTTGCTTCTTATAATCCAGCCCGTCAAATTGGTGTTTTAGACCGCAAAGGTAGTATCGCAATTGGCAAAGATGCCGATGTCATTATTATTGATGATGATATTAATGTTTATACTACAATCTGTCGTGGTAAATTAGCGTACCAAAAATAAAACGAGAAATCATATAATCAAAAGAGTCTTTAATTTAAGACTCTTTTTATAATTTCACATAATAAAAACTAGTGAGATGAGGTAGCGCTCTTAGTTGTAATTTTGCTTATTTATGTTATAATTTCGATAAATCGTTAATAGAAGAATAGTAAGTATTTTAACTTTTATAGAGACAAGGTGGTTGGTGAAAACTTTGAGGCGAAAATATTGAAGCTACTTCTAAGAGGGGTTAATATCCCACGTTTCCCGCGTTAAGGATCTGAGATACACCTAGTGTGAATCAGGATGGTACCGCGTCTTTCACGTTCCTGGAGGGAACTTTTTTTATTTTAAGGGGGATTTAAATGAAATACTTAACGACTGATGAAATCCGACAAATGTTTTTAGACTTTTTTCAAAGTAAAAATCATATGCTTGAACCAGGAGCACCACTTGTCCCGAAAAATGATCCGACCTTACTGTGGATAAATTCTGGAGTGGCAGCTTTAAAGAAATACTTTGATGGAACTATTAAACCGGAAAATCCACGAATTGTGAATGCTCAAAAATCAATTCGAACTAATGATATTGAAAATGTCGGTTTAACAGCTCGTCATCATACCTTTTTTGAAATGTTAGGTAATTTTTCAATTGGTGATTATTTTAAGAAAGAAGCCATCGAGTATGCTTGGGAGTTTTTAACTGACGCGAAGTGGCTTGGATTGGATAAAAATTTATTATATGTCTCAGTTTTTGAAGATGATCAAGAAGCCTATGACATTTGGGTTAATGATATAAAATTTCCTGCAGAAAAAATCTTAAAAACTCCTGAGAACTTCTGGGAAATTGGAGAAGGTCCATCAGGACCCAACTCAGAAATTTTCTTTGACCGTGGCGAAAAATATGACCCTGATTTACTTGGAGAAAAGTTATTCTTTGATGAAATTGAAAATGACCGTTATATTGAAATTTGGAATGTTGTTTTTTCCCAATATGACGCTAAAGAGGGTTTAAAGCGCTCTGAGTATCAAGAATTACCTCAAAAAAATATTGATACTGGTTTAGGCTTAGAGCGATTAGCTTGTGTTATTCAAGAAGTTCCAACCAATTATGATATTGATGTTTTTCAACCAATTATTAAAGCCGTTAGTGCTTTAGCTGATTATCCTTATCAAGCCGATTATCAAATGGCTTATCGGGTTATCGCCGATCATATTAGAACAATTGTCTTTGCTTTAAGTGATGGGGCATTATTTTCTAATGAATCGCGGGGTTACGTCTTAAGAAGAATTTTAAGAAGAGCGGTTCGCTACGGTAAAAAGTTAGGAATTAAAGATAATTTCTTATACCAACTTGTCCCAATCGTGGCTCAGACGATGCAACAGTTTTATCCAGAATTACTTAATAATGTTGAAATTATTAGTAATTTGGTCCAACAAGAAGAAGACCGTTTTAATTTAACGCTTCATGAAGGTGAGCATCTTTTGAGCGAATTTATCAAAGCAACTAAAGGAAAAGAAATTTCTGGTGAGATTGTTTTTAAACTATATGACACTTATGGCTTTCCTTGGGAATTGACTGAAGAAATCGCGTTAGAGCACAATTTATCAATTGATAAAAAAGGTTTTGATGTCTTAATGGAACAGCAGAAAACCCGCGCTCGTCAGGCGCGACAAACCTCTGATTCAATGAGTTCACAATCGAAAGACTTATTAAACTTTCAAGAAGCATACCAATTTTTAGGATATGAAAGTTTAAAAACTGAAGCTCTTGTCACCGGCTTATTTCAAGATGGCAGACAAGTTAGCCAATTAGACAATGACGGCGTGGTTATTTTTGACCAATCAGTTTTTTATGCTGAAAGTGGCGGTCAAGTAGCTGATACCGGATTAATTTATAATGAAGATACTAAACTTGAAGTTACTAATGTTTTAAAAGCCATCAATGGTCAAGCTATGCACTTTGTAAAATTGATAACTGGATCAGTTGCGGTTGGTGATAAGTTTACTTTAGAAGTAGATAAAGATCGGCGCCTTAATATTATGGCAAACCACTCCAGTGTTCACTTACTTCAAAATGCTTTACACAAAGTGGTTGGAAAGCATATTAATCAAGCTGGTTCATTTGTGGCTGATGGTTATTCAAGATTTGATTTTACCCACTTTAAACAAGTGACCAAAGAAGAATTAGAACAGGTTGAAGCTTTAGTTAATCAAGCAATTTTTGAAAATCATCCAGTTTTAATTTCCACCATGGAGTTAGCTCAAGCCCAAAAACAAGGTGTAATTGCTTTATTTGAAGATAAATATCAAAATTTGGTGCGCGTTGTATCAATGGCTGATTCAGCAGAACTATGTGGTGGTACCCATGTTAGTAATACTTCAGAAATTGGCGTCTATAAAATAGTAAGCGAAGAAGCGATTGGAAGTGGGATTCGGCGTATTACTGCGGTTACTAAAAATGAAGCGTATCGTCATTTAAAAGCAGCCGAAGCAACTATTAATCGTTTGAAGGTTAATTTAAAATTACAAAATGAGAATCTCTTAGAAGAAAGGGTTACTCAAATATTAGCCGATAATCGAAGTCTAGAGAAAGAATTAGGAGCTTTGAAAGAAAAACAATTACAGATCTTTGTCAAAGAACTTAGTCTTAACTTCCAAAAAGTTCAAGAGCTTGATGTATTAGTAGCAAAACTCAAAGATTATGATAATAATGAATTAAAGCTAATGATTGACGGTTTAAAGATTATTAAAGAAAATTATCTGATTGTTCTTATTAGTGAAAGCAATCAAGCTTTAAGCTTTATTACCGCAGCTAGTGCCAAAGCCATTCAAGCTGGTTATAAAGCGGGTGATTTAGTTCGCAAGTTAGCCACTAGTTTAGGTGGTAAAGGTGGAGGCCGTCCTGATTTAGCTCAAGGTGGTAGTAACAAGCCCAATAATACTTTAGAAGCAATTAGTAAATTTAGTGAAAAATTGGGGTTTGACTTTTCAAAAACTATTAAATAAGTTAAGATTAAGAAAAGGAGGCTGAAACTGTGTCAAAAGAAATGACTGAAACAAAAGCATTTGATTCCACGGATATTAAACGAGATACTATTAAAAATATTTTAAGTTTGGCCCAAGAAGCTTTAGATGAAAGAGGTTATAATGCGGTTAACCAACTGGTGGGCTATTTAATCTCTAATGACCCAGCTTATATCTCAAGTCATAAAAATGCCCGTAGTATTATTCAATCGGTCTCACGTGATGAAATTATTGAGGAGTTAGTCCGTTTTTACTTGGAAACTAAATAATGCGAGTTATGGGATTAGATTTGGGGAGTAAAACGGTTGGAGTGGCTTTGTCTGATCCACTGAAAATCGTGGCTAGTCCCTTAAAAACTATTTTATTTCTAGAAGATGATTATCGTGATGCTTTGGAGCAAGTCATTGAACTTGCTTTAGCCTATGATGTTTCTAAAATTATAGTTGGTTTACCGAAACATCTTAGTGGCGAAATAGGTGAGCGTGGCGAAATCTCTTTAAAATTTCAGACTTGGCTTGCTGAAGCTTTGAAAATTCCAGTTTTAAGTTGGGATGAACGGCTGACGACAAAACAAGCGCAGCGGATATTGTTGGAAGGTGACATATCCCGCAAAAAAAGAAAAAAAGTTATCGATAAAATGGCAGCTGTAATTATCTTACAAAGTTATTTAGATACAAATAATTAGGAGTAAATATGAAAAAAGAACAACGTACCCTCTATATTATTGATGAGGATGGTAATGAAATTGAAATGTTAGGTCTATTTACCTTTTATGACCCGGAGTTTCAAAAGGATTATGTTTTGTATGTTAATCCTAGTGAAGAAGATGGTGATGTTTATGCCTCAGCTTATGATGAAGAGGGTCATTTATATCCTATCGAAACCGAAGCGGAGTGGGCCATTGTTGAATCAGAGTTTGAGAAATATTTAAATTTGGAACTTTCCGATGAAGAAGAAATCGACTTTCAAGCCTAAATTTTTAATGACATTAGTCATTTTAATTTTAATTTCGTCAATTGTTTCATTGACGTATTTTAAAGTCAATCTAGCAGCACCTCAGAAAGAAACTGAGACAGTGGAATTTGTAGTAGTGGCAGGTGATACCGTTGACACTGTCTTAAAACGCTTAAAAGATACTAATTTAATTAAAGATGAGTTTTCAACAAAAATAATTGTTAAAATTAAGAAATTAAATCACCTGAAAGTGGGCGGTTTTTTATTAGATAAAAGTTGGTCCGCTGAAAAAATTATGCAACGACTCAATGATTTACCAGACGATAATCGTAATACGGTCAAGATTACTTTTAAAGAAGGAATTTGGGCGCGTGATTTTGCTAAATTAATTGATGAAAAAACTAGTGTTAGTGCTGAAAGTCTTTTAGCGCTTTGGAACAATACTGATTATTTAAAAACTTTAATTGATAAGTATCCGTTTTTAACTGATGCGATTTTAAATCCAGAATTAAAGGTAAAACTTGAGGGCTATTTAGCTCCTAACACTTATGAGTTTTATATTAATACCACTCCGGAAGCTGTTACAGAACGCTTGTTGAACCAAACTAAATTGATTTATGAGAAATACCAAGCTGAATTTGAGAAGTCAAAATATTCAATACATGAATTATTCACTTTGGCTTCAATAACTCAATTTGAATCAGGCAATGATGCTGACAATAAAATCATTTCTGGAATTTGGTATAATCGTTTAAATAAAAATATGTATCTACAATCTAGTGTCACAGTTTGTTATGCAATTTATGATTATAAATCGTGGCATGATTGTGAACGGCAAACTAATGTTTATAAATCACCTTATAACACCTATTTAAATCACGGGATTCCAATTGGGCCGGTTTCGGCACCAGGTGAATCAGCTTTGGTTTCAGTTTTAAGACCAGAGAAAAGTGATTATTTATATTTTATTGCGGCAGTATATACTGATGGGAAAATTCATTATGCTCAGACATATAATCAACATCGCCAAAATATTGCCAAGTATTTAGATCCTTATCAATAAAGTTAGAGGTTGTATGAATCAAAGTATTATTATTGGAATTGCTGGCGGTAGTGCCTCAGGAAAGTCATCAGTTGCTTTAAAACTGATGAGTTATTTTGCGACTAATAAATCAGTAATTATCATTCGTCAAGATGATTATTATAAAGACCAAAGTGATATGGAAATGGCAGAGCGAGTTAAAGTTAACTATGACCATCCTTTTGCTTTCGACAGTGAATTATTATTATCTCAATTAAAAAGCCTCCGAAGTGGTCAAGCTATCAAAAAACCAGTCTATGATTTTGTCAATCATACTCGTAGTAAAGAAATAGAAATTATTGAACCAGCTGATGTCATTATTATTGAAGGTTTATTCGTTTTAGAGTCGGATGCTTTAAGATCATTACTTGATATCAAGGTTTATATTGACACCGACGCTGATGTCAGATTTATTCGGCGTCTCTTACGTGATGTAAAAGAACGGAAACGAACTTTAGATTCGGTCGTTAATCAATATTTAACAACTGTTAAGCCAATGCACAACCAATTTGTGGAACCATCAAAACGTTATGCTGATATTATTATTCCAGAAGGAGTTGAGAATCTGGTGGCGATTGATTTGCTTACTACTAAGATTAGTAGTATAATTAGCCAGAATAATCATCAATAACTGAATTGGAGTGAGTTAAATGGTACAAGAAAAAGTGTATGTTACAAAGCAAGGCTTAGAAGAATTAAAGAAAGAAAAAGAAAATTTGATTAGAGTAGTACGCGAAGAAGTTAAAGTAGATTTGCAAAATGCTCGGGCTCAAGGTGATTTATCAGAAAATGCTGATTATGATGCAGCTCGTGATCGCCAGGCAAAAGTTGAAGCAAGAATTGCTGAACTTGAAGCGATGCTCAGTAATATTGAAATTATTAGTGATAACAACAAATCATCACGTTCGGTAAAACTAGGCTCAACTGTTAGACTATTAGATTTGTCTGACAATGTTGAAGAAGTTTATACGATTGTGGGCTCGGTTGAAGCTGATCCTTTAAATGGAAAACTATCTAATGTTACCCCACTTGGAATGGCAGTAATTGATAAACGTTCTGGTGATACCGTGGTTGTTGAAGCTGATGAGCCTTACCAAGTAAAAATATTAGAAATTAAATAACGAGCTGAAAGGCTCGTTTTAATTAGGTTAATTAGAGATAACTTTAAATAATTAAGTAGTGATAAAATGAAAATAAAAATAATCATCTTAATTATTTTAGTTTTTTTAATAATCCTTTTTAGTGAACAATTATCACGCCAAGAAACGATTGACTTTAATCATCAAAAAATCAAAATCATGATAAGTGGCGAGTTAAATAATCCGGGAATTTATGAAATTGAATTAGGAACCACGTTTCAAGAGTTATTTGAAAGCTTAGAGCTAAAAGCTAATGCTGATCTAAGTAGCTTTAATCCTCTAGCAATAATTAAATCTCATGATTATTTGGTTATTCCCCGACAAGGTCATGATTTGATTTCGATTAATTATGGAACCTATCAACAGTTACTCACAGTAAAAGGAATTGGACCAGTCTTAGCAAATAAGATTATTGAACATCGTAGTCATAATGGACTATTTCAAAGTCTTGAAGATCTCAAATTAATTAAAGGCATAAAAGAGAAGATTTTTACAAAAATTAAAGATTATTTATGCCTGTAATAAATTACTGGTTGCTTAGTTGTGTAGTGGCTTTTTTAATAATTAATTTGTCAAATCTGTTTTTAAAGATAAGTCTTTTATTTGGTTTAGGGTTTTATTTAGCTAAAGAAAAGATACGATTTCGTTTTTTGATTTACTTTTTATTAGCATTAATTCTCTTACAAAGTGGCCTAATAAAAAAACCACCATTAGAATATAAGGGGATTATTACTCAAGTAAACACTAGTAATGTAATTGTTAAAATAAGTCATCAAGAGATCTTAGTCACCAATATTAAAAATGCTAGCTTATATCAAAGAATTGAATTTCAAGGTTCTTATCAAATCATTACTGGACAAAAGTCAACTTTTGGTTTTGATAAGGAAAAACATTATCATAAAAGAAATATCCATTATGAGATTAATCCTGTAACTTATCAACTATTAGATAATAACAATTGGCGTTATCACTTCATCCAAAGCTTGAATAACCTTGAAAATTATACCATTAGAAATCATCTTTTAAAAACATTTTTTCAAAGTTATGAAATTGTTTTTGATTTTGATTTTTTCAATTCAATTTTTTATTCAAAAGTTTTATTAATAAACTCTCTCTATTATTTCTTCTATCGAATTTTTAATTATTTTTTTGACGAGAAAAAGATATCAATTGGTTTTAAAATATTTTTAATCTTGTTATCTTATTTTTTTAACAGCTATTTGATTCTATTTCGATTTTTGATTCGTGAGTTTTTAAAAAGCACTAATTTCACAAGGTTAGATAAATGGTGTTTTGAAATATTATTACTTTTAGCAATTAAACCATTTTATTTATTTCAAGTAGGTTTTTTAATAATTGAAAGCATTGCTTTGTTAAGAGTCTTTTCTAGTAAAAAATCACTACTGATTAACTTTCTGGCGATTGCACCAATTAATTTATATCAGTTTTATGAACTAAACTTGATTAAAATAATCCTATATCCTTTATTTCGCGGCTTATCATTAATTAATCTTTTCTTAATTATTATTTGTTGGATAATGAAGAAAGAGATAATTTTGCTTTTATTTATTAATCTAATTAATAAAATTAATTTCTTCGAGATTACCTTAACTGGTAAACCAAATTTATTATGGTTAATAATTTGGTTTCAAATAGCTTCGGCTTTTTTAATTGATAGAAGCAGTAAAAAGATAATGATTTTAATCGAACTTTTGATTTTAAATCAATACCAAGCTTATCTAGTTCCTTTTGATATCGTGACTTATTTAGCGATCGGCCAGGGAGACTGTTCGATTATTCAATTTTCCTTTTTACAAGATTTAATTATTATTGATACTGGAAATACTTATAATTATCATTATTTGGTGAATTATTTAAAAGCTCGTGGTATTAAAAAAATACCATGGCTAATTATTACTCACCAAGATAGTGATCATAGTGGTAATAAAGTAGCTTTGATAAAGGATTTTAAAGTACTTAATTTAGTTGAAACAAAACAGGATGTAGAAACTAAAAAAACAAAGTTAATAGCTTTATTAAAAACTTATCAAGGTAAAGATGAAAATGAGAATAGTTTAGTTTATTTCTTTAATTTGAATCGAAAGAACTATTTATTTTTAGGCGATGTTTCGTTCGCTACTGAACGAGAGATATATTATGATTATCCAAATCTTAAATATGATTTTATTAAGGTGGCGCATCATGGTAGTAAAACGAGTACTAATCAACTTTTATATCAACAAGCCTTAGGGAAGATAGCCTTAATTAGTAGTGGCTATCGTAATATTTATGGTCATCCTGATTCTGAGGTAATGGCAGTTTTTAAAGATTATTTAATTAAAATTTTTAATACTAGCGAAGTAGGTGATGTTTATTTAATTTCTAATTATTTTTTTCATTTACTCTATAATAATCAAAATCAGATCTTTTTATTAAGAGATTAAAATTTTGTTATAATAGAAATGGTGAAATTATGGTTTATTTATTATATGGTGAAGAACGTTATTTAATAAAAGGAAAAATTGAAGAGTTGCTTTTCGAAAAGAAAGCTGAGAAGGCCGATGTTATAACTTTTGATGGTCAAGACAAAGCTTTCAATATTTTCGATGTGATTACTGAAGCTAATACAGTATCTTTTTTTGCCGAACATAAATTTATTTTAGTAGAAAATTCATTGTTTCTAACTGGTAGTAAAGGTTTGTCAGAAGATGAACAAGTTAGTATTGAAAATTATCTAGTTGATCCATATCAAGCCACGACTTTAATTTTTACTCTAGATAAAGATAGTTTAGATAATCGTAAAAAAATAACTAAAGTTTTTAATAAATATGCTTTAGTAGAAAAGTATCCTTTTTTAAGTCCAGCTGCGATGCGCGATTTAATTATTAAAGATTTAAGTAATAATAAATTAACGATTGAGCATCAAGCCTTAGAACGTCTTTTAGAAAAAATGCCCTGTGATTTAACTAAATGGAAACAAGAACTAGAAAAGCTAATAACTTATGGTGATGTCTTAACGGTCGATGTAATTAATAAATTAGTTACAACTGATGTTTTTGAAGATATTTTTGATTTAACTTCCGCAGTATTATCAAAAGATAGTTTCGCAACCATGAAGATTTTAAAAGATTTAAAGCAATTAAATTATGATGAAGTAGCTATTATTTTAATCTTGGCTAGTCAGTTTCGTTTCTTATATCAAGTTTTATTTTTAGATCAAAAAGGTTTTAATCAAGCTTCAATTGCAAAAAGACTAGTGGCTCATCCATATCGAGTATCACAAAGCTTAAAGTATAAAAATAAATTAAGCGTTAAAAATTTATTGTCATATTTAAATAAGTTATCAATTTTAGATCAAAACATTAAAACAGGTAATTATGAAAAAGAAATTTCTCTAACGATGTTTTTACTTAATCCTGACAATAAAATGCTAAAAGAAAAGTGGAGTTAAGCCTCCACTTTTGACATATTATTTACTAATTTACTTAAACGTGATTTATGACGAGCTGCGTAGTTTTTATGATGAATTCCACTCGTTACTGATGCATCAAGTCGTTTATAGACAACACTTAAAGCTGCTTTAGCTGCATCAACATCATTATTAGCAACTGCTTGATTAACTTTTTTGATTGAGTTTTTTAAAACTGTTTTTTTACTTTTGGCGAGCATAGCTGCTTTGGCGTTAGTAAGGACACGTTTTTTCTTTGATTTAATTTGTGGCATAATTCCTCCTTAGTAAAAAAATTATAACAAAGTCTCCTTTTAAAAGCAAAATAACTAATTTTCTGAATTAAAGGCATCTGCTTTGAAAAGGGCAAACTTAGCACTAGCGAGGCCAATTAATTCATAAAGAATTGAAGAAGCTAGGATAATTGTCATCAGAAGATTACCAATATCTGAAGGTAACATTCTGCGAGCTAAATAAGCTAAGCCGATTGATACTCCAGCTTGAGGAATTAATACGACTCCTAAGTAGTTACGAATTTCTTTAGATGTTTGCACCAAGTAAGATCCGAGATACGCTCCTAAATACTTTCCGACAATTCTGATTACAAAATATGCCACTCCAACAATTCCAAATGATTTTAAAATAGTTAAATCAAGGTTCATGGCGGAAACCACAAAAAACATTACCATAATTGGCGGAGTAAAAATATTTAATTGATGATAAAGAGCTTTATCTTTTGCCACATTAATATATACTGCCCCAAAAGCCATACAAGCTAAAAGTGGCGAGACATTAAAAATGGCACAAAAACCAGTTAATCCTAAAAGCATGGCAGTAGTTATAATTAAGCGATTATCTTGACTTCGTTTTGGAACAAGTAATAAATTTAAAATATAGGCAAAAAGAGCACCTAATAAAATCATGAGAATATTTAAAGATAAAGGTATGACAATCGAAGTTAGAGCGAATTGACCACTATCTAAGGCAACTATCACCGATGAGACAATACTAAAGACTAGTAAACAAACAACATCGTCTAAAGCTACGACTTGGAGTAAGGTATAAACAAAATCACCCTTACCGTGATATTGATTAATTGTCATGACAGTGCTGGCGGGAGCTGTTGCGGTTCCTATTGCACCTAGTAAAAGTGATAAGCTTAAAGATAGTTTAAAAATATAATACATGGTTAAAGTAATTAACAACCCGGCCAATAATGATTCAAACAAGGTAATAATAATGACCCATTTTCCAGTTCTTAACAAGGTTTCTTTTTTAAAGAAACGTCCTACCCCAAAAGCGATAAAGGCCAAAGCGATATCACTAATAAAATCAAGATTTCTGACAAATTCAAGTGGCACTATTTTTAAGACATATGGTCCAATTATTATTCCTGCTAAAATATAACCACTAACATTTGGCAAAAGTAATTTCTTTGTCAATCTGGTCATGATAAAACCTGCTAAAAGCATAATTGAAATCATAATTAAAATAAAACTTTGATGATTTATCATAGTCCAAAAATTCATAAAACAACGCTTCTTTCAAAATGAATTATGTCCCTTTAAATTACTCTGATAGTATAAATTAAGTTTAGTTAATTTATTTTCCTTTAGATATTTTATAATAAAATAGTTTCATTATCAAGAAAAGTGACAGCTCAAATCATGATTACTAAGAAAATAACTGCTTAAAAATTAAAAAGTGATATAATACTAACGGAGTGATAAAGTGAAAGAAAAACGAATTATTTTTATGGGGACACCTAGTTTTGCGGAAATGGTTTTAAGAAAAATTGTTGAAGCAAACTATAATGTAGTTGCAGTTGTAACACAACCGGATCGAAAAGTTGGCCGGAAACAAGTCTTAACCTTTTCTGAAGTTAAAAAATATGCTTTAAGCCAAAATATTTTATTGTTACAACCGGAAAGAATTAGTAGTAACCTTTTACAACTAAAAGATTTACAGCCAGATTTAATAATTACTTGTGCTTATGGGCAGTTTTTACCGCAAGCTATTTTAGAGTTGCCAAACATTCGTTGTATTAATATTCATGCTTCATTACTTCCAAAATTACGAGGTGGAGCTCCTATTCACCATGCGATTATCCAGGGTCATAAAAAAACCGGGATTTCAATTATGGAGATGGCAAGGGCGATGGATGGTGGCCCAGTTGCTTATCAACGTGAAATAACCATTACTAATGATGATAATGTTTTAACTTTACATGATAAATTGGCAGTTTTAGCAGGGGATATGATTGTGGAATTTCTCCCTGAGATTTTAAATAATCAAGCGCAGTTTCTTCCTCAAGATGAAAGCTTAGCTAGTTATGCTTATAATATATCAGCCGAAGATGAGTTTATCTCTTTTCAAGATGACTATCAAAAAGTTTATAATCAAATTCGTGGTTTAATTCCTTGGCCGGTGGGATATGGTTTAATTGAAGATCTAAAAATTAAGTTTCATCAAGTAGCTTTTAGTAACGAAATTACTCCTGCTGCAGATGGGACAATTCTACCAGGGGATCAAGATGGAATAAAAGTTGCGGTAAGCAATCAAGTCTTATTATTAAAAGAAGTTCAGTTTGCTGGGAAAAGAAAAATCTCAGCCCAAGAGTTTTATTTTGGCCAAGGTCAAAATTTAGTGGGAAAGAGGTTTAAATAAAAAAGATGAATCAAAAGTATATTCGAAATTTTTCAATTATAGCGCACATCGATCATGGAAAATCAACTTTAGCCGATCGAATTTTAGAATTAACCAAAACAGTTGAGAAGCGAGAAATGGTTTCTCAAGTTTTAGATAGTCTTGATTTAGAAAGAGAACGGGGCATTACTATTAAATTAAATGCGGTCTCTTTAACGTATCAAGCTGAGGATGGTCATGAATATCTTTTTCATTTAATCGATACTCCTGGTCATGTTGATTTTACTTATGAAGTTTCTCGTTCATTGGCGGCCTGTGAAGGAGCACTTTTAGTGGTTGACGCAGCCCAAGGCATTGAAGCACAAACCTTAGCTAATGTTTATTTAGCTTTAGATAATGATTTAGAAATTATTCCGGTTATTAATAAAATTGATTTACCAAATGCTGATATAGATTTAGTTAAAGAGGAAATTGAAAATGTGATTGGACTTGATACGGCATTAGCACCTTTAATTTCAGCAAAAAATAACATTGGGATTAGAGATGTTTTAGAAGCAATTGTAAGAGAGATTCCACCGCCAGGGGGGGATATTAACTCACCACTTCAAGCCTTAGTGTTTGATTCAAGTTATGATCCGTATCGCGGGGTAATTGCTTTTGTTAGTATTAAAGAGGGGCAGCTTCAGGTTGGTGATGAAATAACTTTTATGGCAACGAAAGCTACTTATGAAGTGGTTGAAGTTGGGGTTCGTTCACCTCATGAAGTTAAAAAGGATCGCCTTACTACTGGCGAAGTTGGTTGGTTTTCAGCAAGTATTAAAAATGTCAAAGATGTCAGTGTTGGCGATACTGTAACTTTAAAGAAAAATGGTGCTAAAGCACCTTTACCCGGTTATCGTCATTTAAACCCAATGGTTTATTGCGGTTTATATCCAACCGATAACCAACGTTATAATGATCTGCGAGAAGCTTTAGAAAAGCTCCAATTAAATGATGCTGCTTTACAATTTGAACCAGAAACATCGCAAGCTTTAGGTTTTGGTTTCCGTTGTGGTTTCTTAGGCCTCTTACATATGGATGTTATTCAAGAACGCTTAGAGCGTGAGTATCGGATTGACTTAATTGCGACAGCACCATCTGTAATATATCAAATTTCATTAACTGATGGCAGTGTGATTGAAGTTGCTAATCCCGCTTCAATGCCAGCTAATCAATTAGTTAAAGAGATTAGAGAACCTTATGTCAAAGCACAAATTATTGTCCCAAATCAGTTTGTGGGGGCAATAATGGAACTATGTCAAAGAAAACGCGGTATTTATCAAGATATGGAAGTGATTGACATTAATCGCAATCTTTTAACTTATGAATTACCATTAGGTGAAATTGTTTTTGATTTCTTTGATAAATTAAAATCAGCTAGTAAAGGCTACGCTTCTTTTGATTATGAGTTAGTCGGTTATTATCCTTCAAAATTAGTTAAAATGGATATTTTATTAAATGGAGAACAAATTGATGCCTTATCGGTGATTGTTCATCGTGACTTTGCTTATCAAAGAGGAAATAATATTACCGTTAAACTGAAAGAGTTAATCCCAAAGCAACAATTTGAAATTCCAGTTCAAGCCGCCATTAATGGAAAAATTATTGCTCGTACTAATATTAAATCACTCAGAAAGAATGTTTTAGCGAAATGTTACGGTGGTGATATTAGTCGGAAAAAGAAATTATTAGAAAAACAAAAAGAAGGTAAAAAACGGATGAAAGCAGTTGGAAGTGTCGAAATACCTCAAGAAGCCTTTATGGCAATTTTAACGGTTGATGATGACTAAGCCCCAAGCCTTATATGTTCATGTCCCATTTTGTCAAAGATTTTGTGCTTATTGTGATTTTTGTCGCGTTCTTTATCAAAAAGACAAAGTAGCTCAATATCTTAAAGTTTTAAAACAAGAGCTATCAGAACTTGATTACTTTGACTTTAAAACCGTATTTATTGGAGGTGGAACACCTTCCGCTTTAAGTAGTGACGAGTTAGGGATTCTTTTGGAAGCTTTAGCTCCTTTTTTAAATAATGTTGAAGAATTTACAATTGAAGTTAATCCAGAGTCGGTAACTAAGGAGAAAATTGCCGTGATGGTTAAGGCTGGAATTAATCGGGTTAGTATCGGGGTTCAAGCTATCCAACCAGAAATCTTAAAATATATCAAACGATTTCATAATTATAATGATGTAAAAAGGGTAGTAAATAATTTTAAGGAAGCAGGAATTACTAATATTAGTGTTGATTTAATGTACGGAATTTTAAATCAAACTTGGGAAGATGTAGCTGAATCAATTGAAGCTTGTAATGATTTAGATATCGAACATTTATCTTTATATTGTTTAATAATCGAAGAAGAATCAGAGTTTGGAGAGGCTAATGTAGCCCCTCTATCTGAAGAAGAGGATGCTCGGATTTATCAAAATGCGGTTACTCTTTTAAAAAAGCTCGGTTATCAACAATATGAAATTAGTAATTTTTCAAAAAACCATAAGAAATCATTACATAATTTAGTTTATTGGCACTATCAAGATTTTATTGGAGTTGGACCTAGCGCTGCGGGCAAGCTGAAAATGACAAGATTTCAAAATAGCTTTGAGTTAGATGAATACTTAACTGATTATAAAAAAAGTCGGGTTATTATTAACTTAAGTTTAGAAGATTGTTACTTCGAGTATTTAATGATGAATTTACGTTTAAATACCGGATTTTTAAGATCTGATTTTCAAGAAAGATTTCAAGTTGAAGTTTATCAGCTTTATCAAGAAACATTTGATAAATTAATTGCCCAAGATTTAATTGTG
>CAYUXU010000004.1:0-24506 GCA_964449005.1 uncultured Erysipelotrichaceae bacterium
ATTTTCACCTTTTCAAGAATTAGTGTCACACTCTGCTTGTGATACTTTAGATAAAGATAATATTGAACGCTTTACACCACAAATTAAAGACACTTTACAAAGAAATTTACCAACGACTGTTATTAAGAATAAAAAAATTCTTGATAAACATAGTCAGGAACAATTTCTTAATGTGTATCCGATAAAAATTAATATGTTTATGCCATATTATTTAATTGTTATCCATGATAATACATTATCCTATCCAATTTCTGATTTTTCAATTGAACAAAGTACGATGGTTCTATCATATATTATTTATAAAAATACTATGATCGAAAACACCATGATTCAATATCAAACTAACTACTTCAAACGTTTAATTAATAATCATGAAAATAACCCAAAAACGATTAGCGACTTAATTGAACAAGGTTTTAATCACGGTCTAATTAATACCGATTATTATAAAGTAATTGTTTGTAAAGCTAAACCTCGTTTAGATACTAGGAGTCATATTAGCGATATTAATCGTTTAACTTACGATTGGCTAGCTAACACCCTGTCAATTAAACTAAAGTATAGTTTGATATTTTATGATGACCAAAGCAGTCAATCTATTATTCTTTTACAACATAAAGTACCTGAATTAGAAATAATTCTACAAGAAAATGCCCAATCAATTCGAGAATTATTAACGATTAATATTACATTCGGACTTGGTAATGCGATTAGTGAACCCTTTCAAATAAAAGATTCCTATTTTGAAGCGATTGAGGCAATTAATCAAAATAATAATCATGATATTATTAAACGCTACTCCCCGCAAGGTTTAATGACCTTATTTAATGGGACCAATGAACGCTCAATTAATTATTTTATCGAACAACAATTAAAAGACTTAGTTTATTCTGATAATGATTTTCATCTGGAATTAAGAAAAACCTTAAAGGCCTATTTAGATAATCAATGCGAAATTACCGCTACTGCAGAAGCACTAAAATTACATCGTAACACCATTGGCTATCGGATTAAAAAAAGTGAAGAATTACTTCAAATTGATCTCAATGATCCTAAGGTTACCTTAGCTCTAAGATTAGCTTTAGATTTACTTGAAGCCAAAACTAATTTATAAAAAAAGCTAGCAATGAACTCTAAACTTGCTAGCTTTTAATTATTATTTCATCGCCTCTTGATACATTTTAAGATAAGTTACTGCTGATTTATCCCAACTAACATCATATTTAAAGGCATTTCTTTGTAACATCTTAAAGTCCTTTTTATTTTCATAAAAAAGGTTAACTGCTAATTTTAAAACATGAAAGAGCTCCTCTTCATTGAAGCCTGCAAAACTAAACCCCCGACCCGTCTTTTGATATTGATTATAAGGTAATACGGTATCTTTTAAACCACCAGTTTCCCTAACAATCGGCAAAGCGCCATAGCGCATCGAAATCAGTTGAGAAAGTCCACATGGTTCAAATAAGGAAGGCATTAGAAACAAGTCGGCACTAGCATAGATTTGATGCGCCAAAGCTTCATCATAACCTCCATAAAAGACCATCCGGCGGCGATACATATATTCTGCCTGTCGTAAACCGTATTCATAGGCAGGCTCACCACTACCAAGGATAACTAATTGGATGTCGAGGCCCATAATATCCTTAAGTCGATTTAAAATAAGCTGAACCCCTTTTTGCCAAGTTAAGCGTGACACCATTCCTACTAAACAAACATTTCGATCAACCCGTAAGCCAAGCTTTTCTTGTAAGGCTTTTTTATTTTGAGCTCTTTTACTTAAAGTAGTTGGAGTATAGTTTGAAAAAATCAATTCATCAGTAGCAGGATTTAAATTGTCAGTATCAATCCCATTAACAATTCCCCAAAGGTCATGTTCTCTTTGTTTTAAAACATATTCCATGTTTTCGCCATATTCACTCGTTAATATTTCTGCAGCATAGGTATTAGAAACAGTGTTTATTTTGTTTGAATATAATATTGCAGCTTTCATAAAACTAATCATATCTTGATGAAAAGCGAGAGTTCCATGATCATAATAAGTCATCGCTAAATCAAAAGCACTTCTTAAAATTTCTTTTGGAAAGTTACCTTGATATGCTAGATTATGAATTGTATAAATATAACGAGTATCTTTTAATTTATAATAGTCCTTGCCTAAAACTGCCATCATCCCAGTGTGCCAATCATGAGCATGAATTATGTCTGGATGATATTTAAGGTGTTCCATCATTTTAAATACTGCATGTTGAAAAAAAGCATAACGGTCGCCATCATCTTGATATCCGTACATTTGGTCTCTTTCAAAATAAGCAGCATTTTCAATGAAATAAGTCGTGATTAAACCCCTTTGATGGGAAAAAACACGAACTGAATGATTAAACTTAGCCACTTTTAATTGGAATTTAGTCTCAAGTTTAAATTCATTAAAATATTTATCAATAATATCACCATAAAGTGGTAAAACAACTTTGACTTCAAGGCCTTGTTTCATTAACGCAGTTGGTAAAGAACCAATTACATCAGCTAATCCACCGCTTTTGATATAAGGTAAGCCTTCAGCAGCTACCATTAATACTTTTTTCATGTCAACTCCTATAATTTGTCACGACGATTTATATAAATTGGTTGGTCTTTTAAACCTCTGATTTCTTTTTGATTAATAATTTCAGCATGTTTATCAATAACACAACCAGTAATTTTTACATCAGCCGCTATCTTGGCATAAGGTAAAATAATAGAATCGCTAACTTCTGCCCCTTTTTCTATTTCGACATTACGTCCAATCACACAATTTTTCACCTTCCCACACACTCGCGCACCATTAGCAACTAATGCATCTTTAACTTCCGAAGCCTCTCCATAGTAAGCAGGTACTGAATCATTCGTTCTAGTGTAGACCGGCCATTTTTCATTGAATAAATCAGCGTGGGCTTCATCAATTAAGGATAAATTAGCTCGATAAAATGATTGAAGATCAAAAATTCCTAAAACTGTTCCTTGAATTGGATATCCCACCATTACTAAATTATAAACTTGTTCTGCTAAAATATTTTTAAACCAATAAATTGAACTTAAGGCATTAGCTTGATGACAAAGATCAAGAAATAAACTTTTCTTCATAACATAACATTCCACCGAAATTTTACGATCTGCTTGTTGACCACGATTTGTAATAAATTCTCTAATACGACCAGTATCATCCATTAAAAGGGCATGAGCTCCATGAAAACGTTGGTCAGCTTCATTAGTTTCAGTATACAAAACAGTCACATCAACCCCGCTTTTTTCATGTTTATTTAACACTTCTTTAAAATTCTGAAGATAAATAAAATGACTAGGAGCTATAATAACATGATCGAAATCATTTTCAACTATGTACATTTCATTTTGAAGATACGCATTAATATCAGTATTATACAAAGTAGAACTATACTCCTCTTCACCATACATTACTCTGAGTTTTCCATGTTTTGAATTTATATTATATTGGCGACCAGTTCCGACATGTTCAAAAACTGAACGTGGTTTTTCTTTTACATAAACATGAATTAAACTAATATCAGAATTAGTATAGTTTGAAAGCGGAAAATCAATTAATCGATATCGTCCTAAAAAAGAAACGCTACTAATCGGTCGATGATTACTGATGCCTTCAATTTTGACATTATCGCCTTCAAAAGCGATTATCCCCATAGCCCGTGCCATTATTTTTTCTCCTTTACATTTTGGTTAGTAATTAATGTAATTTCTTTCTTGTTTTCTTTACCATAATTGCCTTTCTCTAAAGTTAAGTCTTCCATGACAACCGTTCGATTAACCTTAGCACCATTTTTAATTGTAACTCCTTCATAGATTACGCTATCACGAACAATTGCCCCATTTTCGACAACCACATGAGCTGAGATTACCGAATTAATTACTTCACCTTTGATTATTGCTCCCTGATTAACTAAGGAGTTTTTAACAATTGCGCTATTATGGATTTGATGTGGTGGTAAAGCTTGATCTTGACTATATACTTTCCAACCAAAATCACGAATTACTAATCCGCTATCAGGATCTAATAAGTCCATATGTGCTTCCCACAAGCTATCAATCGTTCCAACATCTTTCCAGTAACCTTGATAGCGATAGGCAATTAATTTTTTCTTTTCATTTAATAAAGTTGGGATAACATCTTTTCCAAAGTCATGGCTAGAATTTGGTTTAAGACCATCCTCAATAAGAGCTTTCTTTAAAATTGGCCATGAGAAAATATAAATTCCCATTGATGCTAAGTTGCTCTTTGGTTGGGCGGGCTTTTCTTCAAACTCATAAATATTGTCGAATTCATCAACATTCATTATCCCAAACCGACTTGCCTCGCTAAGCTCAACCTCTAAAACAGCGATACTGACATCCGCTTCTTTCTCTTGGTGATTCTTTAGCATCCAAGAATAATCCATTTTATAAATATGGTCACCCGATAAAACTAAAACATATTCAGGATTTTGAGCATCAATAAAATCAATATTTTGTGCTAGGGCATCAGCTGTCCCTCGATAAAGACCAAATCCTTCTTCTTTTTCACGCGGAGGCAAGACGTATACTCCTGAATCACGAGCATCAAGTCCCCACCTTGAGCCGACCGCAACATATGAATTTAAAAAGATATTTTCATATTGGGTCAAGATACCTACTACATCTATTCCAGAATTGGAACAATTACTTAAAGGAAAATCAATAATTCGATATTTTCCTCCAAAACTCACAGCAGGCTTGGCAACACGCTCTGTTAAATTATAAAGACGAGTCCCTCTTCCCCCTGCTAGAATCATCGCAATTATTTCGTGACTAGCCACAGATTTTCTCCTTCCTTTTAATTATTGTTTCTTTCATTAATAATAACATTAATCGCTAAAAAAAGAAACCGCTTACAGCTCTTTTCAATCTTTCCTTAACTTGGCAAAAAGATTATTAATTGTTACAATTAACATATTAAAAATTCGGGAGTAATTATGACAAATTTAAAAAACATTTTGGAACTTTTAAAAATTGAAGCAGAACAACATCAAAATATCCCTTATAATTATGTTATCCCGAAATTATGGGATTATTTTAATTTAATACATAACAAAATCGAACTTAATAATAATGAAATTATCGTTAATCCTTATTATGCCTTAATCGAAACAATTAAGTGGATTTTAACTCAGTCAGAAAGTGAAGATAACTTATCCGCTTACTATAAAACTCATCAATTAAACATAAAGGCTGGGAATTGGATTCAATCTTCAGTTATTTATTCAATGTTAGTCCGGACCTCAACTAGTTATGATCACGATCGTAGTGGCCAGCTTGAGACAAATAATCTTTATAACTTAAAAGATACAGGAACTTTTCTAAAAAGTCTTTTCTTATTACCCTATTTAAAAGCTATTGGTATTGAAGTAATTTATTTATTACCAATTTTTAAATATTCTCAAAAAAATAAAAAAGGAGAAATTGGTTCACCCTATGCTACCGCTGATTTCTTTGAATTAGATGAAAATCTCTTTGACCCAATTGCGGGTAACACTAGCAGCCTAAAACAACAATTTAAAGCTTTCTCTGAAGCTTGTCATATCTTAGATTTAAAACTTGTCATCGATATCGTACCCCGCACTAATAGTGTCGATTCTAATTATTTATTAAGTCATCCCGAATGGTTTTATTGGATTAAAAAATCTAGTTTAAAAGATTACCGAGCACCTCAGGTTAGTGGTATTGCTGAAGCTACCGTTCCTTATCCTAAATTTATGGAGATAGTTTTAGCAGATAAAAATGTCCAAAAACATTTAAGCTTTTTTGTTGAAAATCCAAAAGACCAACTCCCTGAGCGATGGGCTGAAATGCTTGAATATCAAAAATTAAGTCCAACTTTATCTCCCCTTGAATTAATTGAGAAATTTTTTGATGTCACTGTTGCTTATGCTTTTTCAGATAACATTAATGATAAGCAGCCTGCTTGGACAGATGTAACGTACTTTCGATTATTTTTGGACCATCCCACTAGTTCATTAACACATTTAAAAACAAATCGATTAAATCCAGCTCCATATTTATTATTTGATACCGCTAAGAGCTCCTTAAATCCTGGGAAAATTCCCAATCAAGCTTTATGGAATTTATTAAGTGATGTTTTGCCTTATTATCAAACTGAATTTGGGATTGATGGAGCTAGAATTGATATGGGACACGCTTTGCCTAAAGCTCTCATCAATCAAATTATGAATAAGTGTCTCGAAGAAAATCCTAATTTTACGTTGATTGCGGAAGAATTAGACCCTAACAATGCAGCAAATATTATTAAACAAGGTTATCATCTTTTGGTAGGAAATGGCTTCACTAAGATTCCATATTTAGAAAACTTTGGACTTCATGATTTTGTTTATAATAGTAAAGATGTCCAAGGCTACGTTTTAGCAAGTGGCGAAAGCCATGATACTCCTCGTCTTGCAGCTTTCTCAGGCAAAAACATAGCCGCGCGTTTAATTACGCTATTAAGTTATTTCATTCCAAAAACAGTTCCCTTCATTAATTCTGGTCAAGAATTATTTGAGGTAGCTCCGATGAACTTAGGACTTGGAGCACGAGAAAATGAACAGTTTCTTTTACCAAAAAATCATCCCTTTTACGGTAAGTTGGCGCTTTTTGATAATTTTAGTTTTGACTATCAAAATCCCGCTAGTTACATTTTAATCGAAGAATTAAAGTTAATCGCTAAATGGCGCAAGAAGTTTTTAAAGAGTTTACTCAACTTAAAGAAAAGTCATTATTTGTTTTTTGATCATCCTAAAATCCCAGCTATTGCTCTAGGCATAGAAAGACAAAAAGAAGTTTTACTAGTTGTTGCCCATACTGATTGCTTTAATGATAATAAAATTAAGCTACATTTAAATAATCTACCAGAGCGTTTTCATCATAGTAAAAACTTGCAGACAGTTTTTCCAAACAACAATAATAAACCTTTAATTATTAACTCAAATAATATAATTGAACTAGACTTAAAAGCAGGTGATTTTCAGCTAATTTTACTAAAAGAAAACAGCTAATCAGCTGTTTTTAAATGGCGATAATTGTCATACTAATTGGTTCAAGTTGAATGTCATTTACAATTTCTATTTTCTGTTTACCGTTTTTATCATATAGTAAAGTGCCCGCTTTTTTTAACTCATAATTAATTGTCTCTTTAGTTGGATTGAAGAAAATTAATACGTTTTCATAGTTAAGATAATTAATCTGATTAATCTTATAAAGTAAGGCTTGATTTTTTAAAGCTGAAAAACTTACTTTGCTTAAATATGTGGCAACATCATTTTCATAAAAGAGTTTTGATGCTTTACGAAACTCTAATAAATCCTGATAGTATGCTTTAACTGCTGAAAAAGCATGCAATTTTTGGTAGTTTAACTGATTCACCTTATCTCCAGAGCGATATGAATTAAAATCAAAATCTTTACTACGACAAGCTTCTTGACCCAATTGGAAAAACATGATGCCTAAAGATACTGCTTGCGTTCCAATCACAAGTTTTTGTCGATCGACTTTTTCTTGAAAGCTATCACTAGGACAAGCAATATTAATTTTATCCCATAAAGTCAAATTATCATGACATTCAACGTAACTAATACTTTGTTGTGCTGCATTAAACAAATAAGCTACCTTCTCTTGACTAGCATTTCCTAAAAGAGCGGCTTGAAAAGCATCAAGATAGCTCGTGTCACCTAAACAATATCCAGCTAAATGATTTCCTTCAAAAGCCGTTGGTCCTTTTACATGGTCACGATAGAAGTCATTGAAAAAACTCACCTCTGGTAACTGTGCACTATTAGCTATGGTAGCTCTTTTATTTGGTTCTAGTAAAGTTGGCATATCCCAACCTTCACCATATATCATCACATCGGGCTTTAACTCTTTGGCTATCGCGACAACGCGCTTGATTGTTTCAATATCTAATATCCCCATTAAATCAAAACGAAAACCGTCAATATCATAATTGGTAATCCAATGTTTAATACTATCAACAATAAATTTACGGACCATTAAATTGGATGATTCGACATCATTACCACAAAAGGAACCATTAGAAATCTCTCCGGCTTCATTTTGTCGAAAATAATAATATGGAACGATTTTCTCAAAACTACTATTAACCATGTCATACATATGATTATAAACAACATCAATATTAACTCTTAAACCATGTTCATGAAAAATCGAGACAACTTCTCGAAATTCCGAAATCCGACTAAAAGGATCGTTAGGATCACTACTATAAGAGCCTTCTAGTACATTGTATTGAACTGGATCATAGCCCCAATTATAAAATAAATTTGGCTCAAGCTCATCAATTGTCGCAAAATCATAAATTGGCATAAATTGAAGATGAGTATAACCTAGACCTAATAAATAATCAAAACCAACTTGCTTTCCATCTAAGGTTGTCCGTTTCGTTTCGATTAATCCTAAGTACTTTCCCTTATTAATGATATTAGTATTTAAATCTGAAGAAAAATCACGGACCGAAAGTTCTCCAATTACCGCATGATTAGCTGAATTAAATTCGGGTAAATATTGGCGATTAGTCTCGAAATTTAAACGATTGAAATCAATTACACAAGAGTGCTTATTATTAGCGTTAGAACCATAACCATATGGATCGATTGTTTCATTAATTAAACCATTAACCGACACTACATAACGATAAAAAAGCCCGTGACAATCAAATGGTAGCGTTATTTCCCAGACTCCATTTTCAACACGATTTAATCGATGATACTCTACGTTATCAGCTTGAAACAACTTTAAGGAGACTGCGGTCGCAGTTGGAGCCCACAAGACAAAACTAGTTTTTCTAGCATTAACATGGGCGCCAAAGTCTGTTCTTTGGCTTTCAAATTCTTGATTGAAACGATTTGTTCTAACGATTAAACCATATTCTAAAAGACAAGCTTGACCATGTTCTTCAAATATTTGATAAGTATTACCAATTGTAATTAAGTTTTCATCAGCCTCGAGACGATACTTACGATAATTATCATTTTCTTCTATATATTGAAATTTTAAAGGATAAAATTCTTCAGAATTATTTTTCAAATAAAAAGCATTACTTTGACCATCATAAAAATCTAGCCTTAAGTAAGCATGGATAATGCCATAATCATCTAAAAAAGCTTCAAACCATTTTGTCTTACGCATTGTATCATCCTAATATATTAATTGCATTTAAGCTTCTAATTCATCAATCTGCCAAATCTCAGTAGCATATTCTTGGATAGTACGATCGCTAGAGAATTTACCACTTTTAGCGATATTAATCAGACAGCTACGAGCCCAACTATATCGATCTTGGTACCATGTTTGAACCATCTTTTGAGCGTCTAAATAAGCCCTAAAATCAGCAAAAACCATGAATTCGTCATTTTTTAATAATAATTCATCGTAAATAAGTCTAAATTCGCTAAAGTTTGAATGAAAGGTGCCATCGATTAAAGAGGAAACTACTTTATTTAAAATTGCGTCTTCTTGCAAGAGCTTTTTAGCACTATAGCCATTAAAGCGCAATGCTTTAACTTCTTCAACTCTTAATCCAAAAATAATATCGTCTTCTCCAGATAGTGCCTCATCAATTTCAACATTAGCCCCATCATAAGTTCCGACTGTAATAGCTCCATTCATCATAAATTTCATATTACCAGTTCCACTTGCTTCTTTTCCGGCAGTTGAAATTTGTTCCGAAATATCTGATGCGTTTAATAAAATTTCAGCCATTGATACCGAATAATTAGGTAAAAACACTACACGAATCCATTTATTTAAAGTTGGGTCATTTTCGATAATATCACTTAGAACATTAATTAATTTGATGACTTGTTTGGCAAAGGCATAACTTGGTGCTGCCTTTCCCGCAAAGAAGAAAACCTGAGGATGCATCGTAAAATCAGGATTCTCTTTAATCTCAAATATTAAATAGATAATATGAAATACCTTAAGTAATTGTCTTTTATAAGCATGGAAACGTTTTGCAATCGTATCAAAAATAGCATTTTCAGAAATTTTTATGCCTGTCTTTTGAAATGTATAATCAACTAAGATTTTCTTGCGAGCTTGTTTTACCGCTAAAAATTCTTCTAAAACCGCTTTATCATCTACATGAGTTAAGAGATTTCTTAAAACAGATAAATCATAAATAAAATCATCTCCAACATATTTAGTGAGGAAACTTCTTAACTCGGGATTAGAATAAACTAACCAACGTCGTTGCGTGACTCCATTGGTTTTATTATTGAATTTCTCTGGACTTATTCGGTAAAAGTTAGGAAATACGTCCTCAATTAAAATCTGAGTGTGTAACTTAGCGACACCATTAACAGAAAAACTCCCAATAATAGCGAGATTAGCCATATGAATTAAGCCATCTTTAATAATTGAAGTATCTAAAGCTAATTTTTCATCATTAAATTTACTTTTAATATTACTAAGATGACGACGATTAATTTCCTCAATCAACATATAAATCCGTGGCAAAAGATTTTGGAAATAAGCAATCGGCCATTTTTCTAAGGCCTCCGTTAAGACAGTATGATTGGTATAAGCAAAAGTATGAGTTGTTATTTCCCAAGCTTGCGTCCAACTATAAAAATATTCATCCACCAAAATCCGCATTAGTTCAACGATGGCTAATACTGGATGAGTATCATTTAATTGAATTACTAATTTTTCATGAAAATTATCTAAGTTTGGATAAACTCGTAAATGAGCTTTAACAAGTGCTTGTAAGCCAGCTGAAACAAAAAAGTATTGTTGTTTAAGACGAAGGTATCGACCCTTTTCATCACTATCATTAGGATAAACATTTTGAGTGATTTCTTTTAATTCCGTTAAATAAGTATGGAAATCTTTATGAGCAGGAAGCTTTTCGCTTGGTTCTGCGGTCCATAATCTTAAAGTATTAGTTACTGTTGAATCACGTCCCACAATTGGCATGTCACAAGGAACTGCCGTCACATACTCAGCGTCGACATGGTGGAAACGGGCTTTACCATTTTCATCAAAATCCATTTCGACTTTACCCCAAAACGGAACTTCAACGGCATGTTTTGGTTTTCTAACTTCCCAAACATTTCCCAACTTGAGCCATTGATCAGGAACTTCAACTTGATAACCATCTTCAATTTTCTGTTTGAATAAACCATACTCATAACGTAGCGTCACACCATGACCGGGCAAAGATAAACTAGCTAACGAATCTAAAAAGCACGCTGCTAAGCGACCTAAACCACCATTTCCTAAACCTGGATCACTTTCTAAGTCTTCAATTTCATTTAAATCTATTTCTAAATCTGCCAAAGCTGATTTAACTAAATCATATATTTCTAAATTCATTAAATTATTTGTTAGCATTCTTCCCATTAAAAATTCCATTGAGAAGTAATACATTTGCTTCTTTTCTTGATTTGCTAAATTAACCTTACCTTCTTTTAAGTGAATTGACGCATATTCGCGAATCATTTCGCCTAAAATATCATAACGTTCCATTAAATGCGATTCAGTTAAGGAACGACCATATTTTTCTTCAATTTTGCGAACAAATATTTCAATAAATTCTGCTTTACTTTTAAACATTTAATACCTCACTGCTTGTGATTATATCATATTTTTGAGATTGTATCACGCCTCGACAATCTCAGTCTTCTTAAGCAAAAAGTAGATACAAGCAAATGGCGCAATTCCGATCGTTAAATAATATGGCAAATTATGACGCCAGCCAGTTTTTGCTTCCAAAGGTTGAAAATTAGCCATATTACAACCATGATAAATATCTTTTTCTGAATTTAAGATTTCTTGGTACTGCCCAAGATAAGGAACACCTATTTCATAATTTTCATAACTAGTAGGTGTCATATTTAAAATACAAACTAATAACTCATCATCTACTTCTCTTACAAAACTAAATATAGATTGATCTGCATTATCGGCATCAATCCAACGAAAACTTGTTGGATCAAAATCTCCTGCAAATAAACTAGGATGATGGCGATAGATTTGGCTTAAATCTTTAAAGTATCTTAAATATGCTTGATGAATCGGGTAACGTAATAAATCAAATTGGACACTTTTTTCTTCATCCCACTCTTCGAAGTTTGCGATTTCATTACCCATAAAGTTTAGCTTTTTGCCAGGGTGAGCAAACATATATCCCATTAGATTTCTGAGCTGTGAAAACTTTGCTTGATAATTACCCCAAAGTTTATTAATTAATGAACCTTTCATATGGACGACTTCATCATGGGAAAAAGGTAATAAAAAATTCTCACTATAAAAATAGTACATCGAGAACGTAATTAAATTATGGTTGTCTTTCCGATATAAGGGGTCTAACTGATAATAACGTAAAGTGTCATTCATCCAACCCAAATCCCATTTATAGTCATAACCTAAACCACCATCTTCGGTTTTTACAGTAACTTTTTGAAAATCACTACTATCTTCAGCTATCAACATAACTGTTGGGAATTGTTGATTTAAATTATAATTTTTTCGTTTAATAAAATCTAAAGCCGCTTGATTAACTCCGCGGTTTTTATTGCCGCCCCAATAAATTAAATTGGCAACCGCATCAAATCTTAAACCATCAATATGATAATAATCTAACCAATAAGCAAAAGAACTCATTAAAAAAGATCGAACCGTTTCTTTTGAAAAATCAAAATTTAAAGTTCCCCATTGGTTATTAGCATCACTAGGACTATCCGGCTCATAAAGGGCCTCGCCCGTAAAATTAGCTAAACCATGACTGTCCTTCACAAAATGGGCTGGTACGACATCTAAGATAATCCCAATATCTTCATTATGACAAGCATTAATAAAGCTCATCATCTCATCTGGTGTTCCATAACGTGAAGTTAAAGCATAATAGCCCGTCGTTTGATAGCCCCAAGAACCGTCAAATGGGTGTTCAGTTAAGGGAAGTAATTCAATATGAGTGAAACCATTAGCTTTTACATACGGGATTAATTGTTGCAGCCAATCATCTAATTCTTGCCAACGTCCGGCTTCTTTACGCCAAGAACCTAAGTGAACTTCATAAATATTTAAAGGTAAGTCAAAATTTTTACTTCTCTTGTCAAGCCATTTCGTATCGGTCCAATTAAAAATGCTTAAATCTACCACAATTGAACTAGTCTTTGGTCTAAGCTCATGAAAAAAGCCAAATGGATCGCTTTTCTCAATCCAAGTGCCACTAAAAGTCTCAATCCGATATTTATATAAAGTCCACACTTTTAAATCAGGGACATAGATTTGCCAGACTCCCCGTCCATCAATTTCTTTTAAATAATGATAATCACCGTTCCACTGATTGAAATCACCAACAATTTGAACATTTTTAACATTTGGTGCATAAACAGTAAATCTAACTCCTACCTTTTCATCATTAATAAAGTGAGCCCCAAATAATTGATATGCTCTCAGGCTATGCCCTGAGAAAAATTCATTGATTAATTTTTCCATAATAGCTTAGACATCAATTAATTGATGTAAGGCACTTTGATATTCCTGATATTTTGTTTCAAGTTGGTTAGCATCACCAACAATACAATAGTAAAGTTTACATTTTGGTTCTGTTCCGGAAGGACGAACCGCAACCCAACTACCATCTTCAAATCCATATTTTAAAACATCACTAATAGGAAAATCTAACTTTGTTGTTGCCCCGTTCGCTTCTCTTTCTGAGGTTAAATAATCTTCTTTGTAAACAATTTTATTTCCAGCAATATTATCCAATTTCAAGTTTCTTAAAGTACTCATAATCTTGGCAATTTGTTTTAAACCAGCACTCCCTGGGAAACTTAAAGATTCAGTTACTTCATGGTGAGCACCTACTTTTTGAAAGACTTGATTTAAAACATCTATCAAAGTTAAACCCATTCCTTTATAGTAATTAGCAGCCTCAGCCACCATCAGACAAGACTGCAAAGCATCTTTATCCCGAGCAAAATCAGCCAATAAGTAACCATAAGACTCTTCATATCCCATAAGAAAATATGGTCCATTATTCTCTAAAGCTAAACGGATTTTCTCACCAATAAACTTAAACCCAGTTAAGGTTTTATCAGTTGCAACATTATATAATGCCGCTACTTTTTCACCTGCATCAGAAGTAACAATTGTATTATAAATCACTCCATAATCGGGAAGTAATCCTAATTTCTTTCTAGTACTTAAAATATATTCTAACAAGATAGTACCACCTTGATTACCAGTTAAGTAATGATACTCACCTTGATGTAAAACGACAATTCCCATCCGATCAGCATCAGGATCAGTCGTTAAAATAATATCAGCCTTAACTTCATGAGCCAATTTTAGCGCTGCCTCATAAGCTGTCGGATCTTCGGGATTAGGACTTTTCGTTTGAGAGAAATCTGGATCAAAACTAGTTTGTGATTTTACTAAAACTACATCATAACCCGCTTTCTTAAAAATATTGTCTAATAACGGATAAGCTGTTCCATGTTGTGGAGAAAAGACAATTTTTAAATCTTTTTCAATTTGAGGCTGTAATTGAATACTTAAAACTGCCTCTTGATAAGGAATATCTACTTCTTGATTTATTATTTTGATATATTTTTCTTCCTCAGAAGTTAAAGAAAAATCTAACAATAATTCATCTTTTATTTCTTTAACAAAATCTATAACTTCATCAACCTTATCAGGAGTTAGTTGACAGCCTGTTTCATCATAAACCTTATAACCATTATATTCTTTCGGGTTATGACTAGCGGTTATAACAATCCCACCTTGGCAATTCAGGTAAGAGACCGCAAAACTAAGCTCAGGAGTAGGCCTTAAACTATCAAATACATAACTAACGATTCCTAGTTTAGCTAATTGGCGAGCACAACTCATCGCAAACTCTTGAGAATAATGACGATTGTCATATGCTATCGCAACTTTTACATTATTTTTAAATTTCTTCAATAAATATTTTCCATAGGCTAAATTAGCTTTTCCCACCGTAAAAATATTCATTCGATTCGGCCCGGCTCCAAGTAAACCGCGCATTCCAGCAGTCCCAAATTCTAATTCACCTGAAAAAGCTTCTTTTAGCTCAGTGGCTGAATAATTATCTAAAATTTCTTTTAAATCTGGCGGTAACCGATCACTAGTTTGCCAACGTTGCAATTGTGACATAATCCCTCCTATTATTGAATTAACTTACTTTTATTATACACATTTTTAAAGAGCTTGTTAAGGCACGTTGTACAATAAAAGTTTCAAGAAACTTTTATTTATTTAAATTTAATAACGATTCAATTGCTAAAGCAACCCCATCATCATAATTACTTTTTGTAACTGCTGTTGCCAGCTGCTTTAAAGTTGGATAAGCATTTTCCATAGCAATTGCTTTTTGTGCGACTTTAAACATTGGAATATCATTTTCAGCATCTCCAAATACGACCGTCTCTTTGAGATCTAAACCATGGAGTTTCGCATAGCGCTTTAAAGCTGTGCCTTTACTCACTCGACTTGGCATTATTTCTACCCAACCATCACCCACTAAGGCAGGCTCGTATTCATTTGGACAAGCGGTTTGAATTCTTTCAATAATTAAGTTCATATAATCGGTGGACTGAAGGTAAACGACTTTCAATAGTTGATCACCCTCATCAAAGCGACTCTTTATTTCTGATAATGATAAGATTGTATTAGCACTCGTGTCTTCTTTAAAATATCGTAATTTATCTGGATTTAAGGCAATTGTATAATCTTGATAAGTACGATCATCCATTTGAAGATAAACTTTATCATCAAAACAATATAAAACTCCAACATAAAAGTTTTTGCCAATCTTTTCTAAAACTTCACAATCTTGATAGCTTAAACCTGGTTCTTCGAAAATAAGGGTTTGATCACCACGATAGGCTCTAAGACCATTTAAAGCAATTACCCCAAAATCTTTGCTAGCTAAACCTAATTGATCAGCAATTTTAAAAGCGCCTTCAAAAGAACGACCCGTAATTAAAGCGAAATGAATACCTAAGTTTGGCAATTGACTAATTACGTCTTTAGTATTTTTTGAAATTTTGCGTTCTTTATCAATAATTGTGCCATCAATATCACTAGCAATAAATTTGATATCCATACTACCTCCACTTTCCCTATTTTACTACAAATAAAAAAGAATGAAAAATAAACCATCATTTCTTATTTTGATGATCTTTTAAATTCATGCAAAGCAAAATCTTGAAAAATTAAATCTTTAAAAGCTTAGCAATGGCGTGAGCTACTCCATCGTCATAATGTTTTTTTGTTATACTAGTTGAAATTGCTTTAAGACGTGGATATGCATTTTTTACCGCAATTGCTTTCTTTGCTATCTGAAACATGGCTAGGTCATTTTCGGCATCTCCAAAGACAACAGTATTTGCCAAGTCTAAATTTTTTAACTGAGCATAACGTTTTAAAGCAATACCTTTATTAATCCGTTTTGGCATTATTTCAGCCCAACCTGGACCCACTAAATAACAATCATAGACTTCAGGAAAGTCTGTCTGAACCTTTTTAATAATACTTGCTAAATATGATTTTTCTTGAATAAATACCACTTTTAATGAAGCTCCTTCTTTATCAAAGTATTCTTTAATTTTATTTAAACTATCAATATGAACTCGAGGTCGATAATGCTTTCGTTTTTTACGTTGACTTAGATATTTTTGATAGGCCTTTTCTTCCATTTGGATAAAGCTTTGGTCGTGAAACGAATAATGGACGCCAAGCTGATATTTTAACGCAATTTCTTCTAAAATTAAACAATCTTGATAATTTAAACCTGGCTCCTCAAAGAGTAAATTTTCATAACCGTCATAAGCTTTTAAGCCGTTTAAAATAATTACTCCAAATTGTTGTGGCTCTAAACCAATCTGATGAGCAATTCGAAAAGCACCTTGAAAGGGTCGCCCTGTTACTAAAGCGAAATGAATTCCATGTTGTGGTAACTTTTTTATAATCTTTCGGGTATAATTTGAGACATTTCGGTTTTCATCAATAAAGGTCCGATCAATATCACTCGCAATAAAATCTATTTTCATAAAACCTCCTCTCTCTATTATACCTGATATAAAATCATTTAAAGTTAGCGTCAATCTTTGATTATTTAAACATCTGCGTTATAATTACAATGAAAGGGTGGATTTAATGAAGATATACATTATACTTGCTGAAGGTTTTGAAATGATTGAAGCACTAACTACGGTTGATGTTTTAAGACGGGCCAATTTAGATATTGTTACGATGTCTTGTAATGATAAGTTGAAAGTAACTAGTTCCCATCATGTAACTATTGTCGCAGACCATATCTTTGATCTAGACTTATTAAATGATGCTGATGTAATAATTTTACCTGGTGGAAGCATAGGTACTGAAAACCTTGGAAATAACCAATTATTGCTTTCTGTTTTAAAAAGCCATCATGCCGCAAACAAGACTTTGGCGGCAATTTGTGCAGCTCCAAGTATTCTAGCGAAACTTGGCATTTTAGAAAACGTCAAAGCCTCATCTCATCCTGCTTATGAAAATGAATTAATTAGATATGGCGCTCTTTATCATGCCGAAGAAACTATTGTTTATGAAAACATTATTACTTCTTACGGAATGGCAGGATCATTACAATTTGCTTTAGCTATTTTAAAAACTTTAGTTGAACCTGAAGTCGTAGCTGAAGTTAAAGCAGGTATTGTCTTTTAATTAAAACCTCCCGTTAAATTTTAAAGAGAGGTAAAAATGAAAGTCGAGTTTTTTCATGATGTAATTTGTAGCTTTTGCTTTCCACTTTCATATCGGATGCGACAAATTGTTGAGGCTTTACCAGAAGTAGAAATAATTCATCGAAGTTTCGCCTTAATTGCAACCGAAGCTGATTTTGTTGAGTCTTTTGGAAGTAGAAAGAAAGCAAAACAGGAAATTGTAAGTCATTGGGCTCACGCCAATCGTAATGATGATTTAAAGCGTTTTAATGTCGAAGCCATGCAAAAAGCTACCTTCCCTTTTCCTAGCTCAATGCCGGGTCTTTTAGCTTGTAAAGCTGCGGAAAGAATGGCAGGAAGTTTAGCTTATTGGGATGTTTTTGATGCTTTACAGTCAGCCTTCTTTGAAAGAGCAGAAAATATTGAAGACTTAGAGGTTCAAAAAGAGATTATTAAATCTTTAAACTTAGATTTAAATACTTGGCTATCATATGTTAATGACCCAGAAACGGTGCGCTTGATTAAAGCTGATTTTAAAATTGCTAATCAATACAAAGTAAACAGTACACCACACTTAATTATTAATGGAAAATATCATTTAAGAGGTGCTCAAAGTTATCAAACGATTTATCAATCCTTAACTGCTCCTGATGGAATAATTCCTCAAATCTCAGGAGATTGCAATTTCATTGATGGTGAATTAGATTGTGAATAAAAAAGCTCAAATTTGAGCTTTTTTTATAATGAATCTTTAATGGCCTGGGCCAAGGTATCTAGAGCAAGTGCTGAATCAGATTTTAAGGCAGATTTTATGGTAACCGGATCACCAATCATCTCAAAGCCTTTTGCTTCATTAAAATATTCTTGAAGTGTCTTTAAAGCTTTTCCTCCCCAAGAAAGATTAGAAATTAAACTGACTTTACGTTTTTTAAAGTTTAAAGCTAAAGCTTCACGAATTAAATTATCTAGTTTAAAATATAATTCGGTATTGTAATTTGGTCCTGCAAAAACCACATGACTATAACGCCAGAGTTCACTAATAATAAATGAAGCATCGACTCCAGACACATCAATTAACCGTAAATCATGAACCTTATGTTCGGCTAATTTACTTGCTAAATAATAAGCGGCATTTTCGGTATTCCCATACATTGAGCCATAAACAATTAAAACACTATTTAATTCGGGAGTTAAACTAGCCCATTTTTGATAGTAATCAAGAATCATAGTGATATCTTCAGGAGTCCGATAGATGGGACCATGTAATGAACAAATCATCTTAATTTCAAAATCACTTAATTTCTTTAAGGTTGCTAAAACATTGGCACCAAATTTTCCAATAATATTGGCATAATAACGCCGAGCTTCTGATAAAATTCTTTCATTAAAATTTAGTTCATCAACAAAGAGATTGCCATTTAATGCTCCAAATGTTCCAAAACCATCCGCAGAAAATAGAATTTTCGAATTAATCTCATAAGTCATCATAACTTCTGGCCAATGAACCATTGGAGTTAAAAAGAATTTTAAAGTTCTTTTACCAATATTTAATTCTTCCCCATCTTTAACTAATTGATAGCGTGAACTATCATGGAAATCATAAAATTGTTCATATAATTGAAAAGTCTTAGTATTTCCAATTAAAGTCAAATTGGGGAACTTCATTAATAAGGCCTCAATATTGGCACAGTGGTCGGGTTCCATATGATTAATTACTAAATAATCTAAGTCACGTCCATCTAAAGCACTTAAGACATTATCTAAAAACTGTCTAGTGACAGCTGCATCAACCGTGTCAAGTAAGACGGTTTTTTCATCTAAAATTAAATATGAATTATAGGATATGCCTTCTGTCAGTGGAAATAAATTTTCAAACTTGGTAATCCTGCGATCGTTATCCCCGACCCAATAAATATCAGGGGCAACTAATTGATTTAAATGCATTGTTTCTCCTCCTTAACCATCTTTCATTATATATTATTTTTTTCCGATAATTAATTGATTTATCTGGAAACTATCTTTTTACCGGTTTTCTTAGTAAAATAAAGGTGAGGTAATTAAATGAATCTTAATCAAAAATCGAATGCTTTATTAATAACTACTTATCTTCACCAAGATGAAGTTACCATAAATCGTAATAGTGCTGAGTTGACTTATTTAGCAGAAGTGTGCGATTTAAATGTTACCGAAGCCCTTTTAATCCGACTTAGGACAATTAATCCAGCAACCCTGCTTGGCAAGGGAAAAGTAAATCAAATCAAAGTTCTCATCGAGACACAAGAAATAGATTATTTAGTTTTTTATGAAACTTTATCGAGTGTTCAATTAAGAAATTTAAGTCAAACTTTAAATGTCGATGTCTTAGATCGTAATGACTTAATTTTAAAAATCTTTGATGCCCGAGCGCAAAGCAAGTTTGGAAAACTGCAAGTTAAATTAGCTACTTTAAAATATGAACTACCTCGCTTAATTGGTACTACTGATTATTCCGGTTTAGTTGGAGGACGAACCCGAGGTAAAGGTGAACAACAATTAGAGTTAGACCGTCGCTATTTACAAAGAGAAATTACTAAGACTGAAAAACAAATTGCGAAACAAAAAGAAATTTATCAAACTTCTCGCCAAAGAAGAAAACGTCACAGTATTCCCCAGGTCGTTTTAGTTGGTTATACCAATGTTGGTAAATCGACCATTTTAAATTGTTTACAAAATACTTCAAATCTCAAAAAACAAGTTTATACGGCGGATAATATTTTTGCCAGTTTAGATACAAGCAGTCGGAAAGTCTACTTAAAAAATCAATCCTATTGTTTTGTAACCGATAGCGTTGGTTTTATTAGTAATTTACCTAAACCACTTTTAGAAGCCTTTTATGCGACACTTTTAGAAATTGAGGATGCCGACTTAATTATTCATGTTTTAGATAGTTCAAGTTCTGATTTAGAATTTCAAATTGAGACAACTAAAAAGATTCTCCAAGATTTAAAGGTAAATCAAAAACCGATATTATATATTTTAAATAAGATAGATTTAATTAGTGATGATATAGTTTTACCAACTATCAATTCCAACACCTTGAAAATTTCAGCGATTGATAAATTATGTCCCGAACTATTAAAAAATGCAATTTATAATTCTCTAAAAGAAATCAACCATTTTTAATGGTTGTTTGAATTGGTAATAGTTGTTAAATATTGTAAATAAAGCTTGGTCGCCTTAATTAAACGGCGATCATTTTTGTCTTCTCTAATCTCTAAAGCTGATTGAAATTTGTCTTTCGCTAATTCAATATTATCTAGCTCTAAATAACACTTCGCTTGTTGTTGGTAAATAAAATCTAAAATCTCATGATGATCGTTTTTTGTAGCTAGATCTTCCACTACTTCTAATAGTTCTAAAGTTGCATCAATGTCTAAATAACGCAAAGTTTCACTATAACGGAGATAAGCCGTTAGAAGTTGGACATCATCTTCTTGATATAAGGTTTCTAAATAACTTAGACACCATTTATAATACTCACTAGATTGTTGCGGATAATTTACTAAGCGATATAAATATCCTAGCGCTAAATAATTGTGATAACGTTCTTGATCATCCTCTATAACAATTGCTTCTATTTCTTCAATCATTCTAAAGATGTTTTGGTCATCCCAAACTTTCTCACGCAAAAAATCGGAGCGGTCATAATAAACTTGACCGCGAGCGTCAGCTACTAATTGTTTAACCAGTTCTTGATCGCCTCGCATAAAGTCCTCTCTAGATTTTAAATTAAGTTACTTAAATCATACAAAAATAGCTCATAAAATGCAATAAGGGAGTAATTTAGATTTGATTTAAAAAGTATTGAGTTAAAGTTTTGACCATAACCCCTGTTGCCCCTTTTGGTGTTAAGGTAGCAGCATTTTTAGCACTGGCGGTAGCGGCAATGTCTAAGTGTACCCAACTGACGTTTTCCGGGACAAACTCTTGTAAAAATGATGCTGCAATGCTTGCTCCCCCACCTTGACCAATTGCAGTATTAATTAGATCTGCCACCAGACTCTTTTTTAGGTATTCACTATAATGAGGATATAGAGGTAAGCGCCAAATTAGTTCAGAAGTACTTTGAGAAGCTTTTTCAACCTCAGCATAAAATTTATCATCATTGGAAAAGGCTCCAGTGACTTTTTCTCCTAAAGCAATAATACAGGCTCCAGTTAAAGTAGCAACATCAATTATTTTAGCAACCTCCAAGCGACCCGCATAAGTTAAAGCATCTGCTAAAACAATCCGTCCTTCGGCATCAGTATTAGTCACTTCAACAGTTTTTTTCGATAAAGTAGTTATTACATCATCGCATTTATAAGCATCACCATTGATCATGTTTTCAGTAGTAGGTACAATTGCATACAAGTTTACCGGTAATTTTAATCTAGCAACTGCTTCTAAAGTAGCTAAAACCGTGGCGGCGCCGCTCATATCAGATTTCATATTTGTCATACTAGTGGCCGGTTTTAAATTATAACCACCACTATCAAAAGTAACCCCTTTACCAACTAGAGCGGTAAAAGGTTCCCCTTTTTTCCCTTGATACTTCACAACGATCAAGCGAGCCTCGATGGCACTACCTTGATTGACTGCTAAAATTCCTCCAGCTTCTATTGCCTCAAGGCGCTCATTATCAAATAAATCAATTTCTAATTGATATTTCTCGGCAATGCTTAAAGCATGGTTTGCTAAGTCTAAGGGATTCAAAAGATTTGGAGGCATATTAGCTAAATTACGTGCTTGGTTAACCGCTTCTCCAAGAACTTGACCCTCAAAAATAGCCTTTTCAATGGACTCATTGGAAATTAAATGATAAGTTTTTCCCTTTTCACTTAAACTACTGTCTTTTTCAAATTTATAATTGGCTAAAATACAGGCTTCACTAAATATTTTAGCTAAGGCTTGCAGACCAAATTTATCACTGATGGCACGTTTCAAATCTACTGAAACTTGTTTTGATTCAACGCTTTTTATTACTTTGCCAAAAGCTTCTAATAATCTGTCTTCAGTAATTGACTCGATATCACCTAATCCAACAAAATAAATATGGCGATAAGGTAATTTTCCAAGGGTATGAATTATAGTAACTTTCCCAAAACTTTTATCAACATCGCTGCTTAAGTTATACCCAGTAATTTCCGTAATTTGATGACAAACGTCTTTTATTTTATAAATTGGATAAATAACATCATGCTGTGATTCTTTAATGTGACTAATTTTTGCTTCTTTTATCATATCTAATTCCTTCCGTAATGTTTCTTAATTATAGCATAATCAAACTACAGTAAAATCAATTATTGACAAATTAAGAAGGTGTGATAATCTAGTATTAGAAGCTAGTTAAGGTGGTATTATGAACAACATCAACACATGGTTGACTAATCTAAATCAATTAAAATTGCCACTGTGGCAAGATTTACCTGAAATAACCCTTTATTTAGATCAAGTTTTAGAATATGTCAATTCTTATTTAGATCAACTCTTAGTAACCACTTTGAAAAAAGAAAAGATAATTACTGCCTCAATGATTAATAATTATGTTAAGCAAGGAATTATTAAAGCTCCTGATAAGAAAAGATATGGCAAGCACCAAATAGCGATTATTATTATGGTTGGAATTTTAAAACAAGTTTTGACAATCGCTAGTTTGAAAAGTTACTTCCAAAGCATTTCTAATGAAACTCAACTTGAAATTATTTATGATTCTTTTGTTAGTGAGCTAAAGACAGCTTTATTAGATATTAACACTAGCTTTCAATCTGAAGCTGATAATCTCGAATTATTACCGATGAATCTAGCTACAACTGCCATGGCTAATAAAATAATGGCAGAATATTTATTCGATCAACCTGATTTAAAACTTAAGAAAGCGAAAGGAGATTAAGTTATGTCAGAAAAAATTGCGATTGTTACCGATTCAGGTTCTGATGTTAATCAGAAATACACCTTAGAGTTACCCATCTTTAAATTACCGCTACGGGTTATTATTGATGGAAAAGAGTACAGTGATGATAGTTTAAGTAACCAAGAAATTTTCCAAGCTATGGAATCCACCAAGGTTACAACCTCATTGCCGAGTCCCAAAGAAGTTGAGACTACTTTAGATAATATAAAAGATCTTGGTTATACTCACGTTATTGCTGTTTTATTATCTTCCGGATTAAGTGGCACTTATAATACTATTTCCCTACTAGCTCAGGACTATCAAGGCTTAGAAATTCACGTGATTGATAGTAAAAATATAAGTATTGCAAGTGGTTTTTCAGCAATTGAGGCCGCGAGAATGGCAAAAGATAACATCCCTTATCAAGAAATCATTAACAAAATTGAAAATAATCTTAATAAGAAGAAAGTCTTCTTTACAGTAGGTACTTTAGAGTACTTAAGAGAAGGTGGACGTATCGGCTTGGTAGCTGGGACAGTAGCTGACGTTTTAAATATTAAACCACTGATTTCTTGTAATGATGATGGTGTTTATTATACGGTTAAGAAAACTCGAGGTTACCGTAAAAGTATCAGCATGATGCTTGAACTAGCAAAAGAATATCTTGGTGATACTAAAAATTATGAGTTAGTATTACTCGATGCTCAAAGTGCCGAAGATTTTACAGCTTTAAAAGAAAAAGTTAAAACAGTAATTCCGTATGATAAAGAAATTGAAGTGGAAAAAATTACTCCAGCTCTAGCAATTCATACTGGCCCTGAAGCTGT
>CAYUXU010000005.1:0-23867 GCA_964449005.1 uncultured Erysipelotrichaceae bacterium
TTGAAGTGGAAAAAATTACTCCAGCTCTAGCAATTCATACTGGCCCTGAAGCTGTTGGGATTGCAGTAAGAATAATTGATTAAAAAAAGCCCTGAGGGCTTTTAATTTATCTCCCATAAGAAATTAACTGAGTCTTTACTTTCAATGGCTTCGGGTTGAAATGACATATCTAGGCTCATCAAATTAGCCCTTGCAACACTATAGCGCGTAGCTGATTCAAAACGAATTACATCCCAACTGTAATCAATTTCAAGGAGTTCACCTAAGCTAACCTTAGCGCTTTCCGCTAAAAGGTGGGCTTTTTTTAAAGCATCCTCCGTCGCATTTTTAAGTAAAATAGCAGTATATTTTTCTTGGTTTGAGACTGTAAAGCTAATTCTTAATTCTGGATTAACACTTGTTCCTGCTAAGCTAGTTATGATTAAATTAATCCGATCATTATTTATCGGAAATGAAACTTTTAATTCTTGGCTAATTCGATAGCCAACCAGTTTCTTTTTACTAACTCCTCTTTCCTCTTGATACTCATATTGCATTGAAATATCTAAATTAGAAGTTAAAATATCTTCTTTTTTAAAATTACATGTTAGCAAAGCATTAATAATCTCATGATGATTATTTTGGTGAGTATTTAAAGCTTTTTGATAGTTTAAATCAGTTAAGTTTAAATCTAAAGTAATAACAACTGTATCAGGTACAATTTTTAAATTACTTTCACCTTTAATTCGAATCGTTCTTTTCATTTCTTCTCCTTTATTTATAGCCTAATACTTTGGCTTCAGCCATAATTTTCAAAGATGAGCTTGTCCCAATTCGAGCAGCTCCTGCTTTGAGCATGGCAAGCATCGTTTTTAAATCTCTAATGCCACCGGCAGCTTTAACTAAAACATTATCACCAACGGTATCTTTCATCAGTTTAACATCTTCAACTGTAGCACCACTTGGTCCAAAGCCAGTTGAAGTCTTAATATAATCGGGCTGTATATCTTTAGCGATTAACGCTAGTTTTTTAATTTCTGTTTTAGTTAAGTAACAGTTTTCGAAAATAACTTTTGAAGTAACCTGATGTTTTCGACAAAGTGCAACAATTGCTTCCATTTCTGCTTTAAGATATGCATAATCGCCTTTTTTTAATGCTGCAATATTAATCACATAATCGATTTCATCAGCTCCCATTTCAATCGCATTTTGTGTCTCAAAGAGTTTACTAGCTAATGAGGTTTGACCTAAGGGAAACGCTATGGCTGCTCCGACATGGACTGGACTATCAACTAGTAATTCCTTACAAAACGCGGTTTGACTTTGATTAATTGCGACCATCTTAAAACCATAATCTTTTGCCTCTTGACATAGTGTCTTTAAAGCATCTTCTTTTACATCTGGTTTTAAATTAGTATGATCGATAAAATTCGCTAATTCTTTTAAAGTATAAGTCATCTTTATTCCTTTCTATTCGCTTGATAATTTAATTGTTTCTCAATTTCTAAAGCAGTTTTACTGCGAGCTAAACCACCCAGCGCTGTTTCTTTATATTTAATATCTAAATCTTTCCCAATTTCAGCCATTGCTATGATAACTTCATCAGCTGGTATTACGCTTTTAACACCCGCTAGAGCTAAATCTGCCATTGCTATGGCCAGTGATGCTCCTAAAGCATTTCGTTTAATACAAGGCACCTCAACTAGTCCTGCCACTGGATCACATACTAAGCCTAATAGATTTTTTAAGGTCATCGCAAAAGCTTCAGCTGCTAAGTTGACATCTTGACTAAAATAATCAACGATAGCGGCACTTGCCATTGCACTAGCACTACCGATTTCAGCTTGGCATCCCCCTTCTGCTCCACTAATTGAAGCTTGATTAGCAGTAATCATTCCAAAAATACCAGCGACAAATAAAAAGCGTAGTTTCTGATCAAGGGTCATTTGAAAATGTTCATCTAAAGCAAAAAGAACCCCTGGTACAATCCCAGCACTACCTGCCGTTGGAGTAGCACAAATTATCCCCATCGCAGCATTAACTTCATTCACTGCAATCGCATTACGCATCGCAGTAGTAATTAAATCACCACTTAAAGTTGTGGTTTCTTTTAAATAGTCACTAAGTTGTTTGCCTGCACCACCAGTTAGCTTTGAATTAGATAAAACTGTTTTTTGGCCTTTTTTAATACTATCTTCCATAATTTCCAGTTGACATGTCATCTTTTCAAGCATTTCAGTTTTAGTTAATTGATTGTGCTTTAATTCATAATGGAAAATTGCTTCAAGTAAATCACCATGTTCTTTAGTTAAATTAATCAAGTCATTTATCGTATTTAACATGATTGCTCCTTTTGATTTAAATTAATTAGAATTACCTCATCAATAAAAGGAATCGCTTTTAATAAAGCAATACTATCATTTAAATCCGAATTATCTATTTCAATAATCATCATAGCATTGGATCCTTTAAAAGAGCGCCTCACTTTCATTGTCGCAATGTTAATGTTTTTCTCACTTAAAATTTTACTAACTTGATAAATCATACCTGGTTTATCGTGATGAAAAATTACAATAGTGATTAAATCATCACTAATCTCAAGATTAACTTGATTAATCTCGGTAATTAAGGCTTTACCGCCACCAACTGAGACTCCTACTACGCTCATTATTTGATCAGCCTTTTTTAAAACTAACTTAACGGTATTAGGATAGAGTGTTTTAATTCCTTTTTCTAATATAAAGTTAACTTTTAAATTTTCTTTCGTAGCAATTTCTAAAGATTCTTTTAAATTAGGATCAGCTAAAGATAAATTTAAAAGCCCTCCGACTAAAGCAATGTCAGTACCATGGCCTTTGTAAGTTTCTGCGAAAGATTCATATAAATAAATATCAACTGATTCCGGTTGTTTTTGAAATAAAGCTCGTGCCATCAAACCAATCTTTACGGCTCCAGCTGTATGAGAGCTACTCGGACCGACCATAATTGGTCCAATAATATCAAAAACTGAGTGGTATTTCTTCTCCATAAATACTCCTTAAACTACTGTTATTATAACATTTTCGAAAATTAAAAAAAGCTTAAAGAGTTCCCTTCTTTAACTTGTTTATTAATGAGAGGGTGCTATAATTATAAATGTCGAAAGTGAGAAAATTATGGAAACAGAAATTTATGATGTTGTGATAGTTGGTGCCGGTCCGGTTGGTCTTTATACCGGATATTATTGTGGATTAAGAAAACTAAAAACTTTAATCTGTGACAGTTTAGCTTATCCTGGAGGCCAATTATTTAACCTTTATCCTGAGAAAGAAATTTATGATTTACCTGGTTTTCTTTCGATTTCCGCAAAAGATTTTATTAGTAATTTAATGGAACAGGTTGCATCTGTTAAAGAACATGTCACTTATCAACTAAATACTACCGTTAACCATTTTCAACAAAATAAAAATCAAATTTATCAGATTAAAACTAATCATGAAACTTTCTACAGTAAAACTATCATTCTTGCTAGCGGTAATGGTTCTTTTTTACCACGTAAACTAGGAATTGAAAATGAAGCTGACTTTAATAATATACATTATTACATCGATGATTTAAATAATTTTAAAAATAAAGCAGTCACCGTCTTTGGTGGTGGAGATAGTGCGGTTGATTGGGCTTTAACATTAAATCAAGTGGCTGGTAGCGTTACTTTAGTTCATCGGCGCGATAAATTCCGAGCTAAACCAGCGGTAGTTGATCAACTTTTAAAGTCTCAGATTAAGGTCATTACATCAGCTACCATTGAGAAACTTGATAAAATTACTAATAATACAACCAAAATAACTTTAAAAAGTCAAAAATCAGAGATTCCAATTTATCTTGAAAGCGATGCCTTAATTGTAAATTATGGAGTAATTATTTCGAATGGTTTTCTTGGAACTTGTCAATTAAAACTAGAATCTGGCAAAGTTATTATAAACCAACAACTAGAAACTAACTTGCCTGGCGTCTTTGCCTGTGGCGATGTGGCTTATTATCAAGGTCGTGAAGTACAAATCGCGACCGGGCTAGGAGAAGGTCTAATCGCTTCAGCTTCAGTCTTTCATTATATTTATCCCGAAACAAAAATGGTCGCAATTCGTTAAAAAACCGTTATCAGTGATAACGGTTTTATATTTGACAAGTTGTCTTTTTCAAATCATTTTTCAACCACAATAAACCAATTAAAATTAAACCTAATGAAATTAGTTTATATGGTAACCCAGCTAGTGGTAATACTATAACGCTAAAACCAATGCCGAGACTGGCAAAAAATGCAATAACACATGGGGTACAACCATAAGTTAACATTCCAAAAATCACGGCAACAAAACTCAGATTTTCACCCCAAGAATTAGCTCCAGATTTATCTAATAGAGCTTGGTTTAAATATAATAAATAAGATCCTAAACCAGCCATTAAAAAGTTCAGCAATAAATTAGTTGCTACTAAAGACCAACCGTACTGCTGGGCCATTTTTGGATAAGGTAAATTGAGATAATCTAAAATCAAGAAAATCAACAAATATCCAAAAAATATAATAACACTAAGTGGTGAAATATTTTTAAATTTAGAGACTTTCAAGGACACGAATAAACTCTTCAATTGGTTGATTACCAACAAATTCATTTGTCTCATTAATGACAATCTTTGGAACACTTGAAACATTATATTTCATAGCTAATTCATTAAAGGTTTGAACTTCTATCATTTCTCCCACAATGTTGTCATTAAGTTGAGCTAACTGGTGAGCTTTTTGGACTGCACCGGGACAATGTGGACAAGCAGTAGTAACAAATACTTTAATATTAGCTGGTTTGTTTAAATTTTTAATCCGATCTTCAACTTCTTTTGGCAAATGGTTCGAAGCATGAGAAATTTCAAGCATTGCAGTTAGTAATGAATTAATTTCATGACCAAGCGGGACACCTTTAAAGCGTACTCGAACGTCATTTAACTGATCATCTAAAATAACAAAGCTTGGGGCTTTATCATAATCATATTGAGCTGCTAATTCAAGATTTTCTTCTAAGACTAAAACTTCTAAATTGATTTTTTCATTAAATTCTTTTAATTCTTCAAAAAGTTGTTTTGTTACTTCACTAGGTTCGTCAATTTTTTCTGGAACAAATAAGCGAATTGTAATTGGATCAACCATCTTTGAAAGAATCTCGGTTACTTGAGCTCCTGTTTCTTCATTAAATAATTTATTCATACTATTCTCCTTTAGTTAAGTACTCATTGGCATATAAGGCCGCTTTCGCTCCTTCAGCCAGCGAAATTGTAATTTGTTTGAACTTTTGTTCAGTAATATCACCAGCTGCAAATAAGCCTGGAATCGAAGTCATTTGCTTATCATCAACAATAATCTCATTACTTTGATTAGTTGTTACTAAATCTTTCACTAAATCAGAATTAGGGATAACACCAATTTCAATAAAGAGACCATTAATCTCAACTTCTGAAATTTGATTAGTGTTTAAATCCAAGACTTCAATACTTCTTAATAAATTGTCACCTTTAATATTTTCAACGCGAGCTGGCATTAAAACTGTGACGTTTGGCAAATCTTTAAACTTGTTTAACAACCAAGCATCTGCTCGAAAAGTGCTTCGGTGAACTAACGTAATGTGACGAACAATTTTACTTAAGTCGATTACTGCTTCAATAGCAGAGTTACCTCCACCAACAATCGCAATATCTTTGCCCTTAAATAATGGGCCATCACAAATTGCACAATAAGTTAAACCGCGATTAGTAAATTCTTCTTCTCCAGGAACTCCCAACTTACGTGGTAAGGCTCCCATTGCTAAAAGAGTGCTTTTCGCTGTTATAACTTTTTCATCATCTAATGTAATCTCAAATAAGTTTTTAGTTTCGTCTTTTTTTAATCCTATCACCATTTGATAAAGATGAGTGATTTCCTCAAAATCTAAATGGTTCAAGTATTTATTAGTTAATTCTTGACCACTAACTTCATTAAAACCTAAGACGTTATCAATAATGTTAGTGTTAAGTAATTGTCCTCCTAATGATGGAGCAATAACAACTACTTTTAAGCCCTTTCGATAGGCATAAAGTGCCGCATTTAATCCAGCCGGTCCTCCACCAATTACCGCGAAATCATAGACTGTCTGAAGGTCCTTAGAATCGGTATTTGGGGAAGCATTTAAATTAATTTCTAACATACGACTCCTTTCTATTTTAGTATACCCAAGGGGGTATATTTAGTAAAGTATTTTGCCTTATAACCAACGCTTAAATTTCTTAATATACCAAGTCTTTCCAATCAGTGCTAAAACCATATAACCCAGTAAAATTAAACTCAAATAAAAGGCATGAGTTAAGTTTAAGCGAGCCAGCTCAAAGGCTGGAGCAAACCCCGTAAAGGTAATTGAAATGGTTACTAAAGAAACCGTTAAAGTAGATAAAACTAATGGTAATGCTGGCTTTGATTCAATGAAAGGAATTTGGTTCGTTCTAATAAAATGAATAATTAGAACTTGTGACAAAATTCCAAAGGTAAACCACATTGTTTGAAAATATAGTATTTCATGTGCTGATTTACCAGTTAAGCCTAAAATAAACCACGCTACTAGGAAAGTTATAATATCGAAGATGCTACTTAAAGGTCCAAAAACTAACATAAAACTAGTTATAGTTTTTGTTTCCCAACGTTGTGGTTCTAAAAGGAAATCTTCATCAATATTATCAAAAGGAATTCCTAATTGAGCCAAATCTGTCAGTAAGTTTTGGACTAAAATGTGAATCGGTAACATCGGTAGGAACTTTAAGAAGAAACTAGCTAATAAGACAGCAATCATATTTCCAAAGTTACCACTAACGGCTAGTTTAATATATTTAATAATATTACCGAAGGTTTTTCTTCCTTCAATAATACCTTCTTCTAAAACTCGTAAGTCTTTTTCTAACAAAATTATGTCGGCAGTTTCTTTAGCGACGTCAACTGCGCTATCAACTGAAATTCCAACATCTGCTTGTTTTAATGACAAAGCATCATTGATTCCATCGCCTAAATAACCCACGGTATGACCTAAGGTTTGATAGGCTGAGACAACTCGTTGTTTTTCGGTAGGAGATAGTTTCGCAAATAAGGCGACATTTGGGATTAACTTTAACAACTCTTCATCGCTAATATCAGCGATGTCAGTTCCTAACTTAGCATTTTCAATACTAATCCCAACTTTACGACAAACTTTCTTGGCCACCCCCATACTATCACCAGTTAAAACAACTACCTTAACGCCATGATCATGAAGACTTTTAATGGTGGCAGCGGCACTTTCTTTAGGTGGATCTAAAAAGCCAATAAAGCCAATTAAAACCATTTCACTTTCATCAACAACGCTAAAGATATGAGCATCAGGAATTTCATTTTTTTGAGCAACAGCAATCATTCGTAAGCCATCATCGTTATGTTCATTATAAACTTCCATCGCTTCAGCTTTTAACTCGGGAGTTAGTTTTAATACCTTTCCTTGATATTCCACAAAGGAACAAATTTCTAACATTTCTTCAACTGCCCCTTTAGTAATAAGTTGTCTTTTTTCAGATTGATCTTGAATTACAACCGACATCCGTCGTCTTGAAAAATCAAAAGGAATCTCATCAATAATTTCAAATTTATCAACTTCATCTTGTATTCCTTCTTTTTCAGCACGGCGAATAATTGCAACATCTATCAAGTTTCTTAAACCGGTTTGAAAATGGCTATTTAAAAAGCCATGTCGTAAGACTCTTTTATCATCATTGCCATGAACATCCAAGTAACGTTCCAAAATAATTTCATCTTCAGTCAATGTCCCGGTTTTATCAGTACATAAAAGATCCATTTCTCCAAAAGTCTGAATCCCACTGAGGTTTTTCACAATCGTTTGATGTTGGCTCATTACTACTGCGCCTCTTCCTAAACCAGTACTCATTACTACTGGTAGTAAAGACGGAGTTAAACCCACCGCTAAAGTCAAGGAAAATAAAAATGAACCAGCCCAATCACCTTTAAAAATCCCGTTGATTAAAAAGACCGCTGGTAACATAATCATCATTAAAATTAAAAGGAGGCGTGAGATCGCTTCAACGCCACGTTCAAAGCTACTTTTAACTCGTGTTTCCTCTAACATGATTGCCATCTTTCCAACATAAGTATTTGATCCAGTCGCTACTACAATTGCGGTGGCACTACCTGAAACCATGTTGGAGCCCATAAAGGCCAAATTAGGTAAATCGGTAATGGCATAATTATTATCATCTATTTCCGTAAAACGTTCTAAGTTATCTGATTCTCCAGTTAAAGTAGATTGTGATATAAATGTATCCTTAACTGTTAAAAATCTGATATCAGCCGGGATTAAGTCACCTACTCCCAAGGAGACAATGTCTCCAACTACCAAATCATTAATTAATAGCTCCGCTAAAATATCATCACGATAAACACTGACCGTGTTGGTAACAGATTTTAAAAGTTCACTGGCAGCACTACGAGAACGTTCTTCTTGATAAAAGGACATTCCAGCAGAGATTAAAACTAAAACCACAATAATCATTACTGTAATATAATCTTTTTCATCATGAGCTACAGTTAAAACATCAGTGAAATAAGTGATAGTAGCTACAAAAAGGAGAATCAAATTAAATGGGTTTGAAAGTGCTTTTAGAAAACGAAAAACTAAATGGACTTCTTTTTGACGGGCAACAACGTTCTCTCCATCTCGTTCAAAACGTTCTAGAGCTTCTTCCTCGGTTAGGCCGCGGTTAGTTGTCTCAAATTTGTCCAAAAGTTCTTCTTGAGAAATCCGAGCAATGTGATTATAATCAATTAAATTAGGACTCTTAGGGGTTCTTTTCATGCTGTCATCTCCTTTCTCACTTTTCCCATTATAACATATTTGAGAATTTTATCTTTTTATTAACTAAAAGCAAAAAAGGGATTGATTTCTATTTTAATTTGGGAAAAACTTTAGTAATTACTTGGCGGCCTAATTCTGATTTTTCACGATAATAATCATAATTTGTTTTAAATAAATTTAATAATAAAGTGTCGATGACAAATAGCTGTGAACAACGGATTGTAGTAGTTTTTAACATATTACGAACATCATAATTTACTGTATAAAAAACTATATCAGAATTTTTTACTAAATTTGTTTCAGCTTGTTTGGTAACAGCAATGACATTGACACCTCTTTTTTGAGCCTCTTTCGCTGCAAAAACTACTTCACGACTTTCGCCAGTTTCTGAAAAAATAATTAAAGTGTCAGCTTTTTCTAAAATTAAGATCTCTGAAAATATTAAATGAGTATTAGTGTATGACTTACAAGCAATGCCTGCAATTAAAAGTTGAGCTGCTAAATACTCCGCGAAATAATTTGAATGGCCTGCTCCAAAGCAAATGACATTTTTCGAATTATTTAATAATCTGATGGCTTTATGATAAGTCTCATCGAGATTATAACGAGCGGTCAAATTAATGATTTCAAAATACTTACTAGAGACTTTGGTATTGGTTGTGGCAATTGATTCGTTTGGTATTATTTCATCGTAGTTATAACTTTGATCATCTTTAGGATTAATATCGGCCAGAAGCTCACGAAAACTGTTATAGCCTAATTTTTTAGTAAATCGAATAATGGATGATTGCCCAACCTGGCTCGCCGTTGCCAGTTGGTATGATGTCATTTTAGGTATATCTAAATAATGCCTTATTAAGTAGTCAGCAATCATTTTTTCGGTTGAAGTTAAATCTTGATAAACACTCCCTATTTTGACTTTTAACATATTAGCTCCTTTCTTCTGGTTTTTTAATTCACTTAATCTAATTTGTCTGTATTATTTAATCAGTTATATGATATCATTAATTTAAGAGATAAGGAGTTAAATTATGAGAAATCAAAGTCAATATTTAAAAAATATCAAATCATTAATTAATGATATTACGCAAGATTTAAAGCTTGATATTGAAACAATGGCTCGTGCTATTGGTGATGTTATGCAGGATGATGGTATCATCCAATTGTTTGGTTGGGATGGTGATCAAACTTTATCAATGGAATTAGGATTTCGAGCTGGTGGATTAATTCAATATCATCGCTTAGATGTAAAAGATTTAGCTTTAAGAAAGATAATTAGAGAAGAAGAATTTCTCGCGGTTGATTTTAAAGATCGCACTGATTTACCACAGCGTTTTTTCTCAATGTATAATATTGATGAAAAAGATGCCTTTCTATTAACCCAAATTAGTAACTTATCTAATTTCAATGACGCGTTGGTTAAAGAAATTAAGAAACGAAATCATAAATTATTTTTAATTACTAATAGTCATTATCCAAATGCTCAAAAAAGTTTAGCTTATCAAGAGGCTGATTTTATAATAGACTTGAAGACACCCTACCCTGATCATACTCTAGAGTTAGAAAATGGTCTTAAAGTTGGAACTACTACAAACTTACTTGGTAATGTTGTCGCTCAAATGTTAACAGCAGAAATTTATACATATTTAAAATCAATTGACCAAAAACCAGGCATCTTAATTAGCATGAATGTTACTGGAGCTGACGAACATAATCGCGCCTTAGGATTAAAATACGATGGACGTTATAACTCATAAAGAAAGGGATCAATATGACAAATAAAATCGATTTAAATGCTTTTGCTGAAGCAGCAATTAGTTATATAAACTGTCTTGAAGAAAATCAATTAGACAACATAAAAAAAGCCAGTGATGTGTTAAGTGCTAGTATCGCAGCTGGCGGAGTAATTCAAGTTTTTGGTTCAGGCCATTCTTGGGGCTTTGGAATTGAATTATCAAAAAAAGCTGGTACTTTAGTGCCGGTTCATGTTATTCAAACTTCCGATTTTGTTAGTAAAGGTTTAGTTTCCTTAGAAGAATTTAAAGACAAAGTGAATATCTTTGAAAGGAAACCCAACATGGCTAATCGCCTTTATGATCTTTACGATATTCGTCCTGAAGATGCGTTTATCATAATTTCTAACTCAGGAATTAATGGTTTAGTAATAGATATGGCGATTAAAGCTCGAGAAAAGAATCACCCAGTCATCGTAATAACCAGTATGGAGCATACTCTAGCCGAAGATTCACGCCACCCAAGTGGAAAAAAACTCTACCAATTAGGAGATATCGTCATTGACAATTGTGGTCCGCAAGGAGACGCAATTTTAGAAAGTGGTGATCTCGGTAAAGTTTGTTCAATTTCCTCGATTACCGGAGGAGTAATTGCCCATCTTTTAACCGAAAATATTACTCTAAAGCTTTTAAAAAATAATCAAGAAATTCCAGTATTGCGTTATCCAAATGACGAAAATGCTGAAAAAATTAATTCAGATTTATTTAAAAAATATGAAGGGAGAGTTTAAATGTCTGAACATAAAAATTTAACGTACACTAATACTGTCATTGATTTATTTCATAAAATTGATGAGCAAGAGCAATCAAAGATTTTAGCAGCGGCTGAGGTTTTCGCAAAAGCAATTATGGAGAATAAAATTATCCATACTTTTGGAACTGGCCACTCTCATATGATTGGTATTGAATTATTCGCTAGAGCTGGCGGATTAGCCAATGTTAATGCCATGCTCGACCCGGATGTTATCAGCTCAAATGGAGCAAGACGCTCTAGTGAATTGGAACGTCTCCCTGGCTTGGCAAAAATAATTTTTGATCACTATAACATTAATGATGGTGATGTTATGGTAGTTATCTCAAATTCAGGTCGCAATGCAGTGCCAATTGAGATGGCGAAATTAGCACAAGAAAAAGGTTTATTTGTTATTGCAGTAACAAATATGGCTCAATCTCAAGCTGCAATTTCACGTCACCCAAGTGGCAAAAAAATGTATGAGTATGCTGATTTAGTTTTAGATACTCTGGTACCTTCAGGTGATGCTTCATTAGCGGTAGGCAACAGCAAAACAGGCCCTGTCTCAACTTTAAATAGTATTCTGATTTTAAATAATATTGTTTATGAAGCTTTAAAAATTGTGGCCGATAAAGGACATGACTTACCAATCTTCCAATCACAAAATGTTGATGGATTTGATAATGATGCCCTTTATGCTAAATATGAAGATCGCGTGAAACATTTCTAAAAAACTTAAAGATATAAAAAGCACATTATTGTTTAATAATATGCTTTTTTTTATGAACACTAAATTTTAAAATTAGGATTAAATAGTTTTTCATCAGTCTTAGCGTCAAAGACTAATTCACCTTCAACATAAGTAGCAATGGCTTGATAGTCATCACTAATAACGACTAAATCAGCATCTTTACCAATTTCAATGGAACCTTTGTTTTCGCCATAACCATAATAAACAGCTGGGTTTAAAGAAGCCATTTTTATTACTTCAGAGAGTGGATGGCCATTTTTCTCTACTAAATTATAAATCCCAAAGAGAACTGATTTTGAACTTCCTAAGAGACGTCCATCATCATCGCGAATAAATCCTTCATCAGTAACGTTCATTGGTGTAACCCAACCAACTTCATAACGACCTGGTTTAATTCCAGCTAGATGAGTAGAATCAGAGATCATCATAAAACGGTCTTGACCTTTTATTTTAAACATAATATCAATAAAATCTAAGTCAACATGAAGACCATCACAAATCACTTCACATTCCACGCGCTTGTCAGTCAGCATAACACCCAACCCACCAATATCGCGATGGTGGAGTCCTACCATTACATTGGCGGTATGTGTTGCCACTTCATAACCATTATCAACTGCTTTTCGTGCTCCCTCAGCTTTAAGATCGCTATGAGCATAAGCAATCTTAACACCTTGACTTCTCCAGTAGTCCACCGCAGCTTGCGAGTTCTCAATTTCAGGCGAGATAGCTACTAATTTTAATAAGCCCTTTGAGTCATCCCACATTTGTTTGACAACATTGAGATCAACATTAGGATACGGTTGTGGTCTCCCACCTTCTCCAACCCGATTCAAATACGGACCCTCGCTATGAATTCCTAAGATTTTAGCACCCTGATAATCTTCTTTGCTAACTTCAGCAACTTGTTGAATCGTTTCAACTACGGTAGGTAAAATTCCTGTGACACCTTCATAAGTTAAAGCTTTTAAATAATTCTTAATGTTTTCTTTTATTTCTTCTTTGTTACTTAAAACTGCTCCTGGATTATAACCATAAGTACCATGATTATGAGTATCAAAAATTCCTGGAATAATTCTTTGGTCACCGTAATCTTCATAATCACAAACAGGAGCATCACTAGCTAGATAGCCAACGATTTTTTTCCCGTTAATTGCTAAATAACCACTTTTTACTTCATCATGAAAATAAATACGACTTGATTTAATAAACTTCATTTATAATTCCCTTTCCATTTCTAATCTTGTTAAAGCACGAGCAATTTTTGCAGCTACTTTACAATTATTATAAACTAAAGCTTTATTAGCTGCGACACTTTTTCCAGCGGTACTATCATGTAAAAATGCTAACAGATATGGTGTAACTTCTTTGCCTTTGATTCCTTGTTCTGCCGCTTGCTGGTTTGCTAAAGCAATCTCTTTTCGAATGAAAGCTGGGTTAAGTTCCGCTTCTTCAGGAATTGGATTAGTAATTAATAAGCCACCTTTTAATCCTAAATATTCTTTTGTTTTAATTATTTTAGCAACTTCTTTCGCTGAATCTACGCGATAGTCAACTTTTAAACCACTATCACGAGTATAGAAATCTGGGAATGCAGAGGTTTGATAGCCTAAAACTGGTACCCCTTTGGTTTCTAAATATTCCATAGTCTTTTCTAAATCCAAAATAGACTTAGCTCCGGCACAGACCACATTAACATCAGTTGTTGCCAGTTCTTCTAAATCAGCTGAGATATCCATTGTTGTTTCGCCATGAATATGAACACCACCAATCCCACCAGTAGCAAACAATTTAATTTTGGCCATATTAGCAAACATCATTGTTGTTGCGACAGTCGTGGCTCCATCTTTCTTTAAAGCTAGAATTGTTGCCACATCACGCCGGGAACATTTGGGAATTGTTCGATTCTCAGCAAAATAAACAATATCATCTTGAGTTAAGCCGATAATTATTTTGCCATCACGAATCCCAATTGTTGCTGGAATCGCACCATGATCTCTGATAATTTCTTCGCATCTTAAAGCAGTTTCTAAGTTCTCAGGATAATTAAAGCCATGAGAAATAATGGTTGATTCCAAAGCTACAACTGGTTGCTTATTTTTTAAAGCAACTTTAATATCATCTCTAATCACTAAATAATTACTTAAATCCATTTTCTATTACCTCCTTTAAGTAAGCTTCACTTAATTTATCACTGACACTTGTTTTTCCTTCTAAAGTCAATGCTGCCACTTCACTAGCAATTTTAATTTTTAAATCGAGTGGATATTGTTTTAAATCACTATATACCCAACCTGCTAAAAAGGCGTCTCCTGCTCCAGTGGCATTTACTACACTAACAGCCCGATGTTGATAGAAACCTTGCTTGCCATCACTTGAGTAAAATATACCATCTGGACCACGAGTTATCACAACAGTCTTAACTCCGAGTTGATGAAAATACTCGGCAGCATTAAAGTAATCTCTTTCACTTTTAATATCATGATTACTCAAGTAACTTGCTTCAAGGACATTACACTTTAACATATAAAAGTTTCCTAAATAATCTTTGATACTAACGGCCTTGCCAACTGATACCGGATCTATATAAATCCTCTTGTTAGCAAATTCCTTTAAAATGTATTCAATAATGACATCAGGTAAAGCAGCATCCATGACAATAACTTCACCTGCTTCAAGAATAATTTTATTTTTTTGAATATGAGAAAGTGGCAAATTGTCAAGTAAAGTTGTATCAGATAATGCTAAAGCAAGATCGCCATCATTATCCAAAATAGCAAGATAAGTTGTTGAAATACCATCTTCTTGAAAATGGGCATAGTCGAGATTAATATTTAACTCTTGGCAGGACGCGACTATAACTTGACTTAAACTATCATCACCTAAAGCAGTTATCAATGTAACATCTTGATTTAAACAAGCTAAATTGCCCGCAATATTACGGGAAACACCACCAGCAGAAATTGATAGTTGCCCCGGATTAGAATCACGCTCAATAATTGATTCGAAGCTCTTTCCGACGATATCAACCATTGAAGCACCAATTACAGTAATCTTTCTCATTATTTGTCCGATTTATTTAACTAAAAAATCAAAAATATTAGTCCAGAGCTGATCATGACTTTCCCAATCTAAATAAGCTTGAGTTCCCCAATGTGGCGCACAATCACTAGCGAAAATCAAAGATTTTCCTAGTCCATAATTACCATAAGCAATAAAAGGATCATTGTTAACACCTACTACCATGACGCCTTCTTCTTTTAAAACAGTTTTGTTATATCCTAAGAAAACTGGCCACTTACTAACAACATCTTTTAAAATGTCTGAATCTTTTTTAACTGCAAACGGATAGACTCCTTCAGGAGTTTCAACTCGATCATCATAAGGTAAGCAAGTTACTGGTAAGACATCAGCAATTGCGGTCATGCCATAGCGAGCCTCACCTTTAATACCACTAAATGAATAATAACCACCAATCATTAATAAACTTTTACCTTTCATCACATAGTCTTTAATCATTTGACATTTGTTAGGTTCAGTTTGACCTTTCTCGAATACATAGTCAGATAAAAGTAAGGTGTTCGATCCAACATCAGAAATAACCACGACATCATATTCCATTAATGCTTCCAAAGTCTTTGGAAAATCATATTGAATCCGATGGCTTGGAATATGAGTTAACTCATGGTGTTTTTCAATTATCTCAAATAATCTTAAGCTTCCAATCTCATAATGAGTACTAGTAAATGTGTCAAATCCTTTTTGATGAATGACATGCTTCATCCATGATTCACCTAAAAATAATATTTTTGCCATAATTCCTCCTTATTTTAAAACGGCTTCTTTAATTCTTTTCCATCATGATATCGAAAAGCAATCTGCTCACTTTCCGCTTGATAGACAAATCTTAAAAGTCGATTCTTATTATCTAATGGAAATTCAGTTTGCTGCTTTCTATCATCAATTACTAAAGCACTAAATTTCTGCCCAACATCAATTTTTCCATAATTACCAAAGATACGACCATTTTGACGCATCATAATGTCTAAACTGTCCCAAATTAAAATTTCATTATTTTGTTTTGCAACGTTTAAAACATTAGCATAACGGGTCATCGCGATAGCGTTTTGCCACGGATTTAAGGTTCCCGACCCTCCAATGTCACTACCATAACCCACCATAATGCCTGCTTCTAAAAGTGGTTTTATTAAAATGTTATCATCACTAGGATTATCACTTAAAGCTGTCGGACAATGGACTAAAATAGCTTGATTTGCTTTGATTAAAGCTAAATCTTGCTTTGTGGCACTAATTCCATGAGCTAATAAAGTTTTATGAGGTCGTAGCAAGCCAGCTTTATGATAAACTTCAACGTAATCTAGCCCTGGATATTGTTCCTTGACAATCTTATAATCGAAAGAACCCTCAGCAAAATGCGTCTGAACTAATAAATCATGTTCCTTTGCTAAACGGCCTAATCCCGCCATCAGCTCAAAGGAACAAGTTGGTATAAATTCTGGTGTAATTGCATATCGGACATTTTTACTTAATTTTTCGGAATAATTTATTGCTGCTTCCGTTGCCTTTAAAGAAGTTTCCAGACTTTCTTTTTGGTTTAAATCAGCATTCATTTTCCCGACATAGGCATTTAAACCTGATTTTGCAAAAACGTCCATTAAATTTAATGTTGCTTCTAGTCCTAAAGCGGCGAAGACGGCCGTGTTAAAAATTCCATATTGCCAAAGCTGATTAATGAGATTTTTATTAATTTTTAAATAGTATTCTGGATTATCATAAAGTTCTTCAGCTGGATAAATTACCTCAGAAAACCAATCTAAGATTGGTAAGTCATAGCCAATTCCAGCCACATTCAATTGAGCAGCATGTAAATGTAAATCACTAAAACTTGGTATCGTTAAATAAGCGCTATAGTCAATCACATCAGTTTCATGATTGGCATCATCAATCGCTGTAATGATTCCTTGAGAATCAACTATAACAATTTTATTTTGATAATAATCAAAGTTACCATTATCATCGCTCGTCACAAAAGTAAGCTTATATTTTGTCATCTTACCTCCCGAAATTAATTAAGAATCTTAAATTTATTCTGGAGCAATTTCTAAAGCTAACTCCATCATTTGCGTATAGCCTTGTTCACGATCAGTGCTACTTCCAGCTTCTTTAGTATTAGGATCATCACTAATTGTAAAAATAGCTAAAGCTTTTTTACCTAATCGGTCAGCAACAGTATAAAGACCTGCTGATTCCATATCAGCTGCAATCGCACCATACTCGATGAATTTTTTTATTGCTAAAGCTGACTCTTCATCATCATAAAATTGATCACCACAAACTACCATTCCAGCATAAGCACTAATTTTCATTTCTTGAGCTTTTTGGTAGGCTTTTAATAATAACTCAAAGTTAGCAGATGGAGCATATACAAATCTCCCAAAAGCTCCTTTATTCATATTAGAATCATGACTCGCAGCTGTAGCTAAAATAACATCCTTTAAACCAATATGCGGTTGTAGGCTTCCGGCAGTTCCAATTCTAATAATATTTTCTACTTCATAAAAAGCAAATAGTTCATGATAATAAATCAAGGCCGATGGGACTCCCATTCCACTGCCCATTACTGATACTCTTTTTCCTTTATAATAGCCGGTATAACCTAACATGCCTCGAACTGCATTAAATTGAGTTACATCGGTTAAATACGTCTCAGCAATAAACTTAGCCCGTAAGGGATCGCCTGGCATTAAAACGGTCTTAGCAACTTGATCAGGACTTGTTGCCTCGATATGAGGGGTTGGTATATTTTTCATTTCTTTCTCCTTTAATTATTATAATACTCTAATGTTTTCTTGATTTCTGCAATAAACTTGGGACGATCGACTTTCGTAATAAAGCGGACATTTCTTAGGTCGGTTTTCCAAGAACGATTATCCGCAAAGCTCATGGCGCGTGTTGCACCTTCATTAGTCTCAACTTGTAGATACATTTCTTCAGTTTCAAAAATCTCGGGATTACTTAATATTAAAAGTGAAACTGGATCATGAAGCGCACTATCTTGACCCGCATAACTGGCTAAAATTTTAGTTCCAATTTGAGCAACTTTATTGTCTATTTTCTCAAACATGGCAATGTCTTCTTCAGCAATATATGCTTGTAACGTAGCATCTAAAGCGGCTAAAGTAATTGGCACATTACTATTAAAGACAATTTGGGCTGCTTCTGGATCAACATAAAAATTAAATTCAGCAGTTGGTGTAATATTTCCATATTTTAAGCCACCACCCATAATTGAGAACTCTTTGATTTTTGGTAGTAATTCCGGATAAGCCTTTACTAAAATCGCAATATTTGTTAGCGGCCCAACCGCAACTATAGTAACAGGTTCATCGCTTTCTCTTAATACTTTCGCAATTAAATTAACAGCAGAAAGTTGATCTAATGCTCTTCTTTCTAAATCATCTAATAAATGAGCATGACCACCAAAACCATCACTACCATGGGTTTTGTCTGCTGTAACTTGAGCTTTAATTAAAGGACGATCTTCTCCTTTTGCAATTGGACATTTCAAATCTAAAAGTGATGCTAAAATTTGTAGGTTAGCCGTAGTAAATTCAATTGGGACATTTCCTGCAACTGATGTAATTGCTTTAATGTCAAAATATTCTTTCGAGTTAGCTAAAATAATTGCTAACGCATCATCAACCCCGGGATCACAATCAATAATTATTGGTATCTTTTTCATATTAGGCTCCTTTCAATTTTTCGATTAAAGTTTTACGAAACTCTTTTTGATCAACATCTAATAAAACATGAGCATTCGGGACTGGCTTAACCCGAACTCTCGTATCAGCAAGACTCATCCCGCGTGCTTCACCTTCGGTCACGATTGAAACTTCATAATCTTTACCTTGAAATAATTCTGGATTGGTTAAAACTAAAACAGAAACAGTATCATTTGGTGCAATTGAAGCTCCGACACCCATCTCAAGACCAGCCTCAAGCCCAGGCTGGGAAATTTCATGCAGTAAAGCACCAACTTTCCCAGCTGTCACTTTAACTGCCTCAACATCTTCTTTAAAGAAGCGAGCTTTTTCAGTTACATCTAATCCCGCCATGATAATCGGAATACCACTTTCAAAAACAATTTTAGCGGCATGCGGGTCTACATAAAAATTAAACTCACCAGCCACGGTAATATTACCGCCCTTTAAACCACCACCCATTATTGAAATACTATCAATTTTATGAATTAATTCCGGGTAGGCCTTAATTAACATTGCCACATTAGTTAAAGGTCCGACCGCAATGATGGTAACTTTATCTTTTATTTTTGATAAAACATCATAATAAGCTTCAAGCGATGTCAAGTTAGAAACAGGCTTCAACTGATCATCAGAAAATTCATACCCCGCAAAGCCATTATGACCATGAACATCAGCCGCAAAACGTGGTTCCACTGCCAGAGGCTGATTATAGCCAACATGAATTGGAACATCGCTATCTAAAAGATATAGAAGCCCTCGTGTATTACGTGTCGTATGAGCAACTGAAACATTCCCTGAAACGGTATGAATTCCTAAGACTTCTAAACTAGGTTCACGTAGTGCTAAAACTAAAGCATAGGCATCATCTATCCCTGGATCGCAATCAATAATTACTTTTCTTTTTTCCATTCTATCTCCTTCCTGGTTTTAATTTTAAATAATGAATCCGAAATAAGCTTGAAGATACTGCTAAAACAAAAAGCAAAATAATTCCAAACACCATTAAATTATTTACACCGGTCGTTTCAATTAAGCGACCGGTTATCCAAACAATTACCGTACTCCCAAGCATACTAGCGGTTGCTACTGCACCGGTTGCTGTTCCAGCTTGTTTGGGAAAGAGCTCTCCCCCCATATTAATACTCATCGAAAAATAGGTACTCATGAGAAATCCCAAACCGAAGACTGAAATCATCACAATTAGTTTAACTTTAATAAAAACTAACATCATTAAGACAAACATCGCAATTAAGGGATTAATTGTCATTATTTTTGTTGAATGATAATGTCGCAAGACCCAGGCGAAAAATAAAGCTCCCAAAACTGCTCCAACCGATGATAATGACATCATCGAAACAGCCGTTGCTAAATCAAAGCCTTTTACTTGGACCAAGAAAGTTGGTAACCACGTTGAAGATATAGCTTGATATCCCGCATAAATTAAAGTATTAAGAAATAAGAAACTTCCTTCAATTAAAAACTTTGGTTCTTTTTCATAATAAATTTGATAAGTCTTTACCTCAACTTTACCAGAAACTGGCGGATATTTAACTCTTAAAATTACTAAAAATAGCAATAAATTTAAGCTTAAGATAATCCCAAAAATAAAACGGTAATCAAAATTAAAACGAATAAAAATTGAAGTTAGCATTGTAGTTAAAACGCTACCGCCAGCAAAGAAAACTTGCACAACACTTAAAGCCGGACCTGTATTCCCAGATAATGAATCAAATAATAGTGACATCCCCGGCGTATCCATAAAGCCGTGAGCCAATCCCGCAATAAAGGCAAAGATTCCTGCTAGATAGAAATTGGAAGTAAAAATAAACCCCAACATGAAAACCGAAAACAAAAGTGAACCTAAAGCGATTGGAAGCTTGCGACCATGTTGATCTGAAAGTCTACCTGCTACAAACAAGACTAATAAAGTTCCAAGACCTTTTAAAGATAGCAGCGTCGCAATATCACCATTAGTTTTTCCAAATTTAGCTGCTAAAATTGCCATTAAAGCGACTAAAATTGATGTTAATGAGCCCTCAATAAACATGGAGCCATAGCTGACGGCTATGGCACCAAGATTAGGTAATTTCTTAACCCGATTTAACATGTCTTATTCGTTATTTTCAGCTAAGAGCTTTTTAGCCATCCGCTTCTTGCGATTGATTGACCGATAAGTAAAGGCGGTATACATTATGATAATCGCAAAGTAAGGAATCATAAAGATTAAGTCTGGAGCAATCGCAAATTTTTGTAGGTTATGGCCTAGTGATTCAAAGAATCCAAAAATTAAAGCCGCTACTAAGGCTCCAAATGGAGTTCGACCTCCAATATTGGCTGATGCTAATCCAATAAAGCCGCGTCCCGCTGTCATATTAGCCACAAACATAGTCATATATGACATTGACATATAGGCTCCCGCCAGTCCTACTAAAATCCCGGAAATGACCATTGAAATATAACGGGTTTTATTAACATAAACTCCAACTGATTCAGCAGCATGCTCATTACTACCGACCGAACGAATTCTTAGACCTAATGGAGTTTTAAATAATAGGTAATGAACTGCGACAACTAAAATTAAAGCCACATAAACTAAAATACTATGGTTTGAAAAGACATCATACAAAAATGGTATTCCCTTCAAAAATTCTAGCTTCACAGTCGGAATCGTCTTACTTTGAACATAAGCTGAGTTAGCCTTACTCCCACTCACTAAGTAGAGAATAAAGACAGTCATCCCAGTCGCAAGCAAGTTGATCGCAATCGATGTCAATAACTCATCTGCTTTAAGTTTCAACTTAAAATAGGCTAAAACTAGGGAGAAAACAATTCCGGTAATAATTGCCGCGGCAATCCCTGCCAGATAACTTTGGAACATTGCTGATGCAATTACCGCAAATAAGGCTGAAAACAGCATAATTCCTTCAAGTGCCATATTCAAAATACCGCAACGAGTCGACATTAACGCGGCTAAAGCCACTAAAACAATCGGTGTCATGCCCCGAATGACGGTAAACCAGAAATTTGCATGTGTGAAAATTTCTAAAAATTTCATTTTATACTTCCCCCTCGCCTTCAGCAATACTAATTGTTTCTCTAACAATACTGCGTTGCTTCCAAGTGTTTAAGAATGACTTCGCAGAAATTAATAATATAATCGCTGATTGAACTAGATAAATTAATTCCGCTGGAACATCGGTAGCAAAATTAATCATATCGGCACCAATTCTAATATAAGCTAAGAAGAATGCCGCAAACGGTAAAGAAATTGGGTTACCACGGGCTAAAGTAGTAAGCATAATCCCATCAAATCCATAACCTGGTGATTTAACTAGACGGAACGTTGGATAACGTCCTAACATTTCTACAGCACCACCAAGTCCAGCAATTGTGGTTCCAATTACTTGAGAAATTATAATAATAGTCGCTGTATTTAAACCAGTATATTTCGCAAAACGTTCATTGATGCCAGTTGAGCGTAAAGCATAACCCCATTTTGTTCGGTATAAAACAATGTAAGATAAAATGAGTAAAACTAACGCAATTATTAATCCCCAATGGATATTAACTCGCCCAAATTTCATTAAAGAGCCTAAGTTAACTCCAGGTTTAAGTGGTAACGTTTCAAGGTTTGTCGAATTTTTATCCCGTAAAACATTAATAAATAAATAGAGAACTAAATGTCCAACAATATAATTTTGCATTAAAGATACTACAAGTTCCGAAGTATTAGCTACCTTATTAAGGAAAGATGGAACAAAACCTAAAAAGGCACCCACTCCAAGTCCTGCCAATAAAGCTAAAATTATTGTGATTGGAGCCGAGAATTTTGAAGTAATCCCAATCGCTGCTGCCACAATCATTGATAAATAAAACGCACCATCAACTGCTAAATTAAAACGATTTGATTTAAACACAATCATAATAGCTAAACCAGTAAATAAAATCGGAATCATAGTCAAGATGACATATCCAAATTGTCGTATATTAGTTAATGGTCCAATTAATAGTAATGTAATTGCTTCAAAGGGACTACTTGAAACTAATGATATTACTAATAAAACTAAACTTAAAGAAATCAGGATTGCTAAAGCCGTTCGATAAGCTTCAAAACGTGCTTCAATCCCTTTGACCTTTCTTCGAGTTGCATCCTGTTGTGTAATTAATTTTTGGCTCATAATGCTACCTCACTGATTTCTTCCGGAGACATCCGCTTCAGGCCAAGCATATAAAGGCCTAATTCTTCTTCAGAGACACCTTTTGCGCTCTTAAAGTAAGCGACAATCTCTCCTTCATACATAACAACTAAACTATCAGAAAGTTCTAAAACTTCATTAATATCAGCTGATGAAAGTAATACTGCCGTATTATGATCACGCATTCCTACAATTTGATCATGCATGAAAGAAGCAGTACCAACATCAATTCCACGAGTCGGTTGGTCGGCGACAAGTAACTTTAAATCTCCACTCATCTCTCTAGCTGCAACAACTTTCTGCATATTCCCACCAGAAAGCATTCTAACCTCAGTAAACTTACTGTCGGTTTTAACTTGAAATTTGTCAATTAACTCATCTGATAAATTATTTAATTTTTTATAATCTAATAATAAACCTTTTTGATACTCTGGCTTATCATAAATATTTGCGATTAAATTATCGACAATTGTGGCATTTTCCATAACACCGTAAGTTAAACGATCTTCCGGGATATGGAATAAGCCTTGAGCACGAACTTGACGAACTGGATGTTTTCTTGAATACAATTTGTTATGTAAATAAATCTCTCCTTCATAACTATTTTTTAATCCAGTAACCGCATCTATTAAATCGCGTTGACCATTTCCTTCAACTCCAGCGATACCTAAGATTTCGCCTTCTTTTACTTTGAAAGAAACATCATTAACGACCCTTTTTAATTCCTCATTAACAACTTTAA
>CAYUXU010000006.1:0-23740 GCA_964449005.1 uncultured Erysipelotrichaceae bacterium
CCAACTGATGTAATTCAGTATTATGGGTATTTATTGAGAGCTATGCAGAAGATTCTATATTTATATGGTTTCCCTGAAATCAATACAGACGCAAATGAAATTCAAATCGATTCTGAAATAATGAATACTTTAGTGTTATGTTTAGGGGTTATGTATGGCGTATCAGGAGCAAGCAATGCCTTAAAAGGAATAGCAGTGGCATTAGGCCAAGGTGTGGAGAAAAAACTTTTAAGAACAGCTTTAACAAAAGGAACATTTTACCCAATTGTAAAAAATACGCTAAAATGGTTTAATGTAAACTTAACTAAGAAGATATTTGCTAATTTCTTTAAAAAATCAATTCCTGTAGTAGGTGGAGTGCTTGGAGGCGGCATCACTTATCTATCATTTAAGCCTTGTTGTGATAGGTTAAAAGATACTGTTTGTGATACCTTACTTAGTAACCCTCACTATGTAGTTGGTGATGAAATATTGATTCTAGAACCAATAGTTGATAATTATTAATGGAATTGTGCTTCGATTGGTGTAGAAGTGCAACATATTTTCTTATTATGAAAATAGATATGAAATAAAACGATAATATGAAAGAGTTTTTAAGTTATAGTCTATCAAACAATAAACACCTAACTATTAAGGATGTAATTTTAACGAAATCACATCCTTTTTTTATCAAAGAAATGTAAAAATAAAGATTGAAAAGACAGCTCTAAATGATCGCTATCTAAGGACTATTTTGGTATAATTTAGATATCACTAGTTGATAATTTATTATAATAATAAAATAGAAAGGCAATTATCGAAATGAAGAAGAACAACAATCAAAATGAAGAGATTTTAATTGAAAATTACAAAAAAGTTAAGTATATTTCAACTGAATTATCAAAGATAACTGTAAACTTGCGTTATAATTTTTCTCATGAAGATTTACCAGATGAAGTTCGAAATAATCTTGGAGTTCTAAATAGAGATATGAAACGATTTTTCCAAGATGCTTGTAGCTATGCCGATATAATCAATACTGATGGCCTTTACAGTGATAAGATATTTTTGTTTGAATTTGAAAATAAAGATGATGCAGATCTGGCTCGAAAATATTTTGAGAGCTTAAATGCAGAGGTCTTTGATGTAGATGAGGAGTTTAGCCCTGATGTATCATTTACAATTGTGACTTCAACATCTGTAAATGATTTTATGTTTTTAGAAAATAATGAATTTATTTCGCCTCTTAAAAAACTAGCTACTTCTCTTTCGTCGCCATTCAAGTTTTTGTATGAATATATTAACGCTCCAGAAAAAAGTGTAAGTACTGGTTTCATTTATCCAGATGGCAATATTAATTTTGAGTTTAATTTAGAAATGATAAAACTTAATAGCCTCAATGATTTTCCGGCGTTTAATAAAATGATACATCATTTTGCAGATGTTTATCCAAACTTAGAGGCATATGAGAAAAATACTGTCGTTATTAACGAGATAACTTAAGTAATTTTAAAAAAATAGAATTTTTAGAGATTTTATTGAATTCCCATCATGTTACGATGGGAATTTTTAGAATGTTTAAACCTTAAAATTTTTGAGTGGGAGTAGTAAAAATTAATAAAAAGTGACAAAAACTCCTTTCGGTGTCCAGATTTAGTGGCTCCCTCACATAGTTAACAAAATCTCAATAATTAAATTTTGTTCTTTTTTTGATATTGTTATAGTGTTTGTTTTTATGTAATCAAACAGATCCTCGATATTATTAATGTGAAATACAGGAATGTTATCAGACTCAACTTCAATGATTGATTCCTCATTTACAAATAATATAATTCCATTAATGTATTGATAGATGTTATAACTTTTAAGCAAATTACTTAACTGATATATGTGAGTCCCAACTTGCTTGATGGGATTATAGAAGTCCCTTGTATATCTGTTACCATATTTGCTAACTTTTTCTTGAGTCAGATATTCGTCTGTAACATTACCTTTAATATGACCTCTCATATTTTTGACTTCAACAATAAAAATTCCATTTCGACAAATAATGATATTATCGACTTGACTTATTCTTTCCTTAAAGTAAATATCAATATTCGTGAAAATAGTATACGTATCATCAAGTTGAGAAAGAATCTCCAATGCTTTTTGTTCGCCTAATTCACCAAAATAATCACTAGGACTAACAAATGAGCTATATGCAGAAATGAAAAGCGCAAATATAATGATAAGAATCACCATAGAAGATATTATAAAAAATGTATTAAATGAATAGAATAGAAAAATTAGTGAGATTATCAAACTAATAAGAAAAATAATTAGTGCTTTCTTTGTTTTTCTTGCTCTAATCTGTCTTTTATTTTCTATTGCTTCTTTTCTATGATTTTTGCCTTGATAAATAATTGCCATGGCTGCTCCTATAGGGTTATACTTATGATTCTATAATAACATAGCAATAAGGATTTATTAGTCGATAATATTAAGCTGACTATGGATTGTATTCTATTGATTATTGCTAAAATGCGGTATGGTCACAACTTGACAAGAAATGAATTAACCGTTATTATTATTAGGCTATCTGATAGCAGGTGGGAAAATGTGCAACCATTTGTTTACCACCACATACAATATAGAAAGTAGGAAAGTGTATGAGTAAAAAAGTTGCAAGAATTGCGAAATTACAGTTTCCAGCTGGTGGTGCCCGTCCGGGTCCTGCTTTAGCCGGAATTGGAATTAACATGCCACAATTCTGTTCGGCATTTAACGATGCTTCAAGAGATCGTGGTAATGACATTGTGCCAGTAGTAGTTAAAGTATATGATGATAAAACATTTGACTTTGAATTAAAAACTACTCCTGCTTCAATTATGCTAAAAAAGGCTGCCAAAGTTGATAAAGGCGCAGCAACCCCTAATACTGAAAAAGTAGCGACAATTACTACTGATCAGTTAAGAGAGATTGCGGAATATAAAATGCCAGACTTAAATGCCAATGATGTTGAAGCAGCCATGAAAATTGTTGCTGGAACCGCTAAAAATATGGGAATCCTAATTGAAGGGGAAGGTAATTAATTATGGCAAGACATGGTAAGAATTTTGTTAAAGCAGCTAGTTTAGTTGATAAAGAAAAAGTTTATAATTTGCCAGAAGCAGTTAGTTTGGCTAAAGAGACAAGCTTTGTAAAATTTGATGCAAGTGTTGAAGCTTCATTTAATTTAAATGTTGATCCACGCCACGCCGACCAACAAATTAGAGGGGCAATCGTATTGCCACATGGAACTGGTAAAAGCCAACGAGTTTTAGTTATTACACAAGGTGCTAAAGAACAAGAGGCGAAAGATGCTGGAGCTGATTTTGTTGGTGGTAAAGAGCTTTTAGAAGATATTCAAAAAGGCTGGTTTGATTTTGATGTTATTGTAGCTACCCCTGACATGATGGGTGAATTAGGAAAATTAGGAAGATTGCTTGGACCAAAAGGTCTGATGCCAAATCCTAAGACTGGAACCGTTACAATGGAAGTTGCTAAAGCAATTGAAGAAATTAAAAAAGGTAAGATTGAATATCGGGTTGATAAAGAAGGAAATATTAATGTTTTAATTGGAAAAACTTCTTTCACTGATGAAGCTTTAGTCGAAAACTTTAAAACTTTATATGATGTGATTTTAAAAGCTCGTCCTGCTGCGGTTAAGGGAACTTATATGAGAAAAGTTGTTTTAACTACTACGATGGGGCCAGGGATTAGAGTCACTGTCGAATAATTTGACAAATCAAATTAATCTGTTTAAAATTAGTTTGTTATCAATATACCCTAGACAGCAACGGCCAATGGCTTAATTAGGTTGCCGAGGTAAAGAAATTATTAAAATTCTTTTAACTCGTGCGCTAAGGTACGAGTTATTTTATTGGGATATTGACTGATATAGAAAGGAAGTAAACTCAATGAGTGAAACCAGTTTAGCGCGAAAAAAAGAACAAGTTAGTCTAATTGCTAAACAAATCTCTGATTCAGCATCAAGTGTCGTAGTTGAATATCGCGGCTTAAGTGTGGCAGAGATTACTGAGCTTCGTCGGAGACTTCGTAGTGAAGGTATTGAATTTAAAGTTTATAAAAACTCTTTAGTTCAATTTGCGATGAAAGAAGCCGGTTATGAAGCTTTAGTTAGCGAACTAACTGGTCCCAACGCCTTTGCATTTAGTGAAGATGCGGTGGCACCAAGTCGCGTCTTAGCGGAATTCGCTAAAAAGCATCGAAAATTAATTTTGAAAGCTGGAATTGTTGATGGGAAAATTGTTAATAAAGAGGAATTAACCCAATTGGCAAAACTACCAAATAAAGAAGGTATGATTTCGATGTTATTAAGTGTTTTACAAGCACCAATCCGTTCAGCAGCTTTCGTATTAAAAGCTGTGGCGGAACAATTAGAGGAAAAATAAAAGGAGAAAAATTATGGCAAAGATTACAGCTGCAGATTTAATTGCATCTTTAAAAGAGATGACAATTTTAGAAATTAATGATTTAGTAAAAGCAATTGAAGAAGAATTTGGCGTTACTGCTGCTGCACCAGTTGCAGTTGCGGCCGTTGCTGGTGATGAAGCAGAAACTGAAGGACCATCTGAAGTAACTGTTACTATCACTGAAGTTGGTGGTTCAAAGGTAGCCGTTATTAAGGCGGTTCGTGAAGTAACTGGCTTAGGATTAGTTGAGGCAAAAGGTATTGTTGATGCCAGTCCAGCAGTCGTTAAAGAAAACATTAAACCAGAGGAAGCAGACGAAATTAAGGCTAAACTAGTTGCAGCCGGCGCCACTGTTGAAGTTAATTAGAGATAACTTTAAACAAATCACCCAATTGGGGGCGGTTCATTGAAACATTATTTTAAAAATGATGAAACACCGAAGCGTGACCGGAGAGAAATAACTTTCCGGTTTTTCGGCCGGTCTTATCACTTTGTGACGGATAGCGGAGTTTTCGCTAAGTCAAAGGTAGATTATGGATCACAGTTATTATTAGAAGAATTAGTTAAAACTGATTTAAAAGGTAGTTTTTGTGACTTTGGATCAGGTTCTGGTGTAATTGGAATTGTACTAGCTAAACATCTTAATCTCGATGTGGTGGCAGTTGATGTCAATCAGCGTGCTTTAGACTTATGTGAGATGAATGCCAAGTTAAATCAAGTTACTATTAAAACAATTTATTCAACTGGTAATTTAAAATTAGATAATTTAGTTGATACAATTGCTTTAAATCCTCCGATTAAAGCCGGAAAAGCCATTATTTATCAAATGTTTCAAGAAGCTAAAGATTGGTTAAATCCTAATGGAAGATTTTTTATCGTGATGCGAAAAGATCATGGTGCCAAAAGTGCTATCGCAAAACTTCAGGAAATATTCTCTAATGTCGAAATTTTACGACGTAGTAAGGGTTTTTGGATTATTTTAGCTTATAATAGAGTTTGACAGATTGAAAAAGATTTGTTATCATTATAAATTGTATAATAGTAAATAATTATTATGGGGTTTTGTGCCCTTTTAAGCATTTTAAATCAAAAAATTGGTGAGTGAGGGGATGACATAAATGACCAATAAACAAGCGTATCGATTAGTGAAATTTGGGAAAAAAGTTACTCGTCGTGACTATTCTAAAGTGAGTGGAACACTCGAGTTACCCAATTTAGTAGAGATCCAAACCAATTCCTTTAACTGGTTTAAAGATGAAGGAATTAGAGAGGTTTTCGATGAAATATATCCCATTAGGAACTATAACAATACGATTACCTTGAGTTTTTTAAGTTATGAATTTGGTGAACCAAAATACACCGCAAACGAATGTAAAATTCGGGAAGCTAGTTATGCAGCGCCACTGAAAGGGATGATGCAACTAGCAATTGAAGACAAAGATACTGGAGAAGTTATTACTAAAACTGAAGAGGTTTTCTTAGGTGATACACCTCTAATGACTGAAACCGGAACCTTTATTATTAATGGGGCAGAACGCGTCATCGTTTCGCAAATTGTTCGTTCGCCAGGAGCTTACTTCGCTAATGCGATTGATGAGCGGAGTGGTGATGATATTTATTTGGCAGAATTAATTCCGAGTCGTGGAACTTGGCTTGATTTTGTGACTGAAGCGAAACGTTTATCAAGAGAACGTGTGATAAATGTTAGTGTTGACCGTAAGCGGAAAATTCTATCAACCATCTTTTTAAAGGCGTTAGGTTTAGCTTTTAATCCTGAACGGCAAAATGATGGCTTTGATACTAGTGGTCTAGCAACATTTTTAGAAAGTTTAAACTTGCCACTTTATCAAAAAGATCTTGAAATTGAAGATGAGCGGGAGTTTTTAAAACAATATTTATTATTATATACTAGTATCTTTGGAAATTATGAAGATTTAGTAAATACCATTGTGACCGATAAAGTTGTTTCTGAACATGAAGCACTTTTAACTTTATATGAAAACCAAAGAGCCGATGAAGTTCCAACTTTAGATGGTTCTTTAAGTGTCGTTAATAGTAAGTTCTTTGACCAAAGACGTTATGACTTAACCAAAGCTGGTCGTTATAAGTTATTAGATAAGCTTTCGGTTGTTAATCGTTTGGTAGATAATTACTTAGCGAATGATGTAACTGATTTAAATGGGAAAGTCGTCTTAAAAGCTGGAACTCTAATTACTAGAAAAGAAAAAGCTCTTTTAAAGAAGGCATATAATAGTGGAATTGAGATTGAAGCTTTACCGTTTAATCATCTTTTCTCACATCCTGACATTGTCACTGTTAATTTAAAAGAAACTTATTTAGTGGGACGGATCTTAGCTGATGATCTTTCTTTAAAAAATAATTACTATCGCAGTGGAACCGTTTTAACTAAAACTGATCTAGAAAATATTGAGAAAGAAGTTACTGAAATTGAGATTTATGCCGGAATTGTCGCGAAAGAAGTTTTAGTAAAGCAAGATAATGTTAATCAAGTTTTAGAGTACGGTAATCGGCTTTATGCCTTTGGTCGTGCTACAAAAAATAATGAAGATTTAACTTTAGAAGAAGAATTAATTATAAATCGTTATCTACCACGGACCGATGCCTTCCGTTTAACTAAGCAACAAGAAACGGCACTATTAGATGCTGTTAAGGAAAATGAAGAAATTTCAATTTGGTTAATTGGAGCAGCAGTTCAAACTGCTTATGTTAGAAAAAATTCAAGCGATGAAGAATCAATTAAAATTTTAGGTACTGATCCTTTAACTTATAAAAAGACGATTATCATGTCCGATATTTATGCCTTTTATTCATACCAATTAAATATGAGTGATAATGTCGGTAGTGTTGATGATATTGACCAATTAGGCAATCGTCGGATTAGAAGTACTGGTGAACTAATTCAAAATCAATTTAGAATTGGTTTATCACGGATGGAGCGGGTTGTTAAAGAGCGGATGTCAATCGCTGATAGCTCAAGTTTAACTCCTAAGAACTTAACTAATATTCGGCCTTTAACTGCGGCGGTTAAAGAGTTTTTCTCTTCTTCCCAGTTATCACAGTTTATGGATCAAACTAATCCATTAGCCGAATTAACGAATAAAAGAAGAATCTCAGCTTTAGGACCCGGTGGTCTGACTCGAGAAAGAGCTGGTTTTGAAGTGCGAGATGTTCATACTTCCCACTATGGAAGAATTTGTCCGATCGAAACACCGGAAGGTCCAAATATTGGTTTGATTTCAAACTTAACTACTTATGGGAAGGTTAATGAATATGGTTTTATTCAAACTCCATACCGCATGGTTAAAGATGGCAAAGTTAGTGAAGAGGTCGTTTACTTATCAGCTAATGAAGAAGCTGATTTTGTGATTGCTCAAGCTAACGAAGTTCAAGATGGCAAGATTATTAATGATGAAGTTGTTGCCCGAAAAGCCGGAGATACCTTATTAGTTAATCGTGATGAAATTGAATTGGCTGACGTCAGTCCGAAACAAATCGTTTCAATTGCCACGGCTTGTATTCCATTTTTAGAAAACGACGATGCTTCACGAGCCTTAATGGGTGCCAATATGCAGCGTCAAGCGGTGCCATTAATTCGTCCAAATTCACCTGATGTTGGAACTGGAATTGAATATTCAGTTGCGAAAGATTCCGGTAGTGGTGTAGTAGCCCTTGGTTCGGGAATGGTAACTTACGTTGATGGCAATAAAATTATTGTTAATGAAGAAAATGGTGAAAGAGTTTACCAATTAGATAAATTTAGACGTTCTAATTCTGGAACTTGTATTACCCAACATCCAGTAGTTAGAAAAGGTGAAAAAGTTGAAGCCGGAGATATTTTAGCTGATGGTCCTTCGATGGATCGCGGTGAATTAGCTCTTGGTCAAAACGTAACTGTCGCCTTTATGACTTGGTATGGTTATAACTATGAAGATGCTATTATCATGTCAGAACGGTTAGTTAAAGATGATGTTTATACTTCAATCCACATTGAGGAATATGATATTGAAGTACGTGATACTAAATTAGGTCCCGAAGAAATTACTCGGGATATTCCTAACGTTCCGGAAGCCGCTTGCCGTCATTTAGATGGTCGTGGGATTGTCCGGATTGGTGCCGAAGTTAAAGAAGGCGACATATTAGTTGGAAAAGTAACCCCAAAAGGTCAAAGTGAAGTTTCACCGGAAGAAAAACTTTTATTAGCGATTTTTGGCGAAAAATCTCGCGAAGTGCGCGATAATTCACTGAAGGTACCTCATGGTGGAGCGGGAATCGTCCAAATGGTTCGTTTCTTTAAACGTTCTGAAGGTTACGATTTACCACCAGGGGTTAATGAAGTTGTTAAAGTATATATTGTTCAAAAAAGAAAGATTTCTGAAGGGGACAAGATGGCAGGACGCCACGGTAATAAAGGGGTTATTTCAAAGATTTTACCAATTGAAGATATGCCTTATTTACCAGATGGTACTCCAATTGACATTATGTTAAATCCATTAGGAGTTCCTTCAAGAATGAATATTGGACAAGTTTTAGAGTTGCATTTAGGTTATGCATCACAACAATTAGGGGTTAAGTTCTCTACTCCAGTTTTTGATGGAATTAATATTGATGAATTAAATCAGATTTTAACCGAAGCAAATATGCCACTAGATGGTAAACAAGTTGTCTATGATGGTCGTACCGGTGAACCATTTGATGAAAGAATTACCGTTGGTTCAATGTATATGATTAAGTTATCACACATGGTTGATGATAAATTACATGCCCGGGCGATTGGTCCTTATTCCTTAGTTACCCAACAACCACTGGGTGGTAAAGCCCAAAATGGTGGTCAAAGATTTGGGGAAATGGAAGTTTGGGCTTTAGAGGCTTATGGGGCCGCTCATACTTTACAAGAAATGTTAACTATTAAATCAGATGATATTATGGGTCGTACCAAAACCTATGAAGCAATTATTAAAGGGAAGAAGATTCCTGATCCAGGAACTCCTGAATCCTTTAGAGTTTTAAAACATGAATTACAAGCTTTAGCTTTAGATATTAAATTACTTGATGAAAATGATGATGAGATTGATTTAAGTAAAGCTGAAGAAGCTAAGAAAGATGATTTAGTTGTCGAAGAAAATCTCTTTGAAGAGATTCGATTATTTGAAGAAACAGATATTCCTGTCGCTGCCGTTAGTGGCGTCGATGATGATTAAGGAAGGAGGCCGGTAAGATGAGTGTAAATAGATTTTCAGCAATTCAAATTGGACTGGCTTCTCCAGAAAGAATTTTAGAGTGGTCTTACGGAGAAGTTAAGAAACCAGAAACCATCAACTATCGTTCCCAAAAACCGGAACGGGATGGCTTGTTTTGTGAACGTATTTTTGGGCCTTCCAAGGACTGGGAATGTTACTGCGGAAAATATAAAAAAGTTCGTTATAAAGGAGTAATTTGTGACCGTTGTGGGGTTGAGATTACCAAAGCTAGTGTTCGCCGTGAAAGAATGGGACATATTGCTTTAGCGGCTCCAGTTACCCATATTTGGTATTTAAGAGGAATTCCTTCACGGATGAGTTTACTTTTAAATATTACGCCAAAAGCTTTAGAAGAAATTGTTTATTTCGTTTCTTGGGTAGTAATTGATCCAAAAGATACTCCACTAGTTTATAAACAAGTGATTTCAGAAAGAGAATATCGCAAGTATTCACTAGAATATGGTCATAATAGCTTTGTCGCTCAAACCGGGACTGAAGCGGTTAAGACTTTACTGGAAGAAGTTGATTTAGATTTAGAATATAAAAATATTAAAGAAGAATTAGAAGGTGCGACTGGCGATAAAAGAAGAAAATTATTACGTCGCTTAGAAACAATTCATGCTTTCTTAACTTCTGGGAATAAACCAGAGTGGATGGTACTTTCAGTATTACCAGTAATTCCACCTGATTTACGACCAATGTTACAACTAGATGGTGGTCGTTTTGCGACTAGTGATTTAAACGATTTATACCGTCGCGTTATTACGAGAAATAATCGTTTGAAAAAATTGCTCGAGTTAGGAACTCCAGCCATTATTGTCCAAAACGAAAAACGGATGTTACAAGAAGCGGTTGATGCTTTAATTGATAATGGTCGTCGTTCCAAACCAGTTACTGGAGCTGGTGGTCGGGCTTTAAAGTCACTATCACACAGCTTAAAAGGGAAACATGGTCGCTTCCGTCAAAACTTACTTGGAAAACGGGTGGACTATTCTGGTCGAAGTGTTATTGCAGTTGGGCCAGATTTAAAGATGTATGAATGTGGCATTCCGAAAGAAATGGCATTACAGCTTTTTAAACCATTTGTGATTAATGAGATTGTTAATCAACAACTCGCGAATAATCCAAAAAATGCTGAAAAGTTAATTGATAAGTCTGATCCAGCGGTTTGGGATATTGTGGAACAAGTTATTAAACACCACCCAGTTTTATTAAACCGGGCCCCAACCTTACACCGCTTAGGAATCCAAGCCTTTAAGCCGAAATTAGTTGAGGGTAGGGCGATTCGTTTACATCCATTAGTTACTCCAGCGTTTAACGCTGACTTTGATGGTGACCAAATGGCGATGCACGTACCACTTTCTGAAATGGCTCAAGCCGAAGCTGAAATCTTAATGTTAGGTTCCAAGAACATTTTAGGACCAAAAGATGGAAAACCAATTGTGACGCCATCACAAGATATGGTTTTAGGTAACTACTATTTAAATATGGAAGAAACTGCGGCTGAGTTTTATGAAAAGGCGAAAAGTTTAAGAGCAATTGGTGAAGATAAGCAAGCCGATCTTTGGAAAACATATGGTGATAATGAAGGCAAAATTTATCGGAATTATCATGAAGCCTTAGCGGCTTATGATAATAAACAAATTCATTTACATACTAGAATTGGTGTGAAAGCATCATCTTTAAAGAAAACTGGTTTTACTAAGGAACAAAACCAAAAGATCTTAGTCACGACGGTTGGAAAGCTAATTTTCAATGAGAAACTACCTTTAGACTTCCCATTTTTAGCGACTACTTCTGAAGATAATTTAATTGCGACACCTGATGAGTTCTTTGTCAGTTCAGCCTTAGATTTAAAAGCTTACTTAAAAGACTTACCAGTCAATGATGACTTTAAAAAAGGTCATTTAGGTAAAGTAATCGGTGAAATCTTTAAACGTTGTACATTAGAGAAAACAGCTGAGATTTTAGACCATATTAAAGAAATGGGCTTTAAATATTCAACGATTGCTGGAATGACAGTATCTTTATCGGATATTATTGTCGCACCAAATAAAGAAAAATATGTTGAAGAAGGTAAAGAACGGGCTACAACTTTAAACCGTCTCTACCGTCGTGGTAAATTAACTACTCGAGAGTGGGAACACCATTTAACAAAACTTTGGGATGATATTAAAGATTCGATTGCGGATGAGTTAATGGATAACTTACCACGCAAGAACCCAATTAATATGATGGCAGTTTCTGGAGCACGGGGTAATATCTCAAACTTAACCCAATTAGCCGGAATGCGCGGTTTGATGGGGAAACCAACTCAATCAAAATCTAATAAAGAATACCAATCTTCAATTATTGAAGTTCCGATTTATTCTTCCTTTAAAGAAGGTTTAAACGTTTCCGAATTCTTTATTTCAACCCACGGGGTTCGAAAAGGATTAACTGATACCGCTTTAAAGACTGCTGAATCAGGCTACTTAACGCGACGTTTAGTCGATGTAGCTCAAGATGTGATTATTACGGAAGATGATTGTGGAACTGATCGTGGTTATTATATTGAAGCTTTAATTGATCGTAAAGAAAATACTATCATTGAAAATCTCTTTGATCGAATCGTCGGACGTTTTGCGAAAGAGGATGTCGTTTCACCTAAAACTAATCAAGTTCTCGTAAAAGCTGATGAATTTATTACCGATGATATTGCATTAGAAATTGTCGAATCTGGAATTGAAGGGATTTATATTCGTAACACCTTTACTTGTGATTCAACTTATGGAATTTGTAAGATGTGCTATGGTCGTAACATGGCGACTGGTAGTATCGTTGAAGTTGGAGAATCAGTCGGTATTATGGCGGCCCAATCAATTGGTGAGCCGGGTACTCAGTTAACAATGCGGAACTTCCATACTGGTGGTGTCGCTGGTGGGATTGATATTACCCAAGGTTTACCCCGGGTTGAAGAATTATTTGAAGCACGTAATCCAAAGTATTCAGCCGTCTTATGTAAGATTGATGGTGAAATTACTAAGATTGAAGAAAATGAAAATAATAATGGCTTTACCATTACAATTAGTGATGATAAAGAACACATTGAACACAAAATTGACCGCAACCATACAATTCGAAATTGGATGAGTGTTGGAAGTAAAGTTGTCGCCGGTGACAAACTAACCGAAGGGCAAGTTAATCCGAAAGAATTACTCGAAGTTGCTGGAGTAGTTGAAGTTCAAAAATATATCTTAAAAGAAATTCAAAAAGTTTATAATGCTCAAGGAATTGGGATTTCTGATAAGCACATTGAAGTGGTGATTCGTCAAATGTTACGGAAAGTAATTATTATTGAATCTAATGATGCTGAGATCAGTGCCGGAATTCAAATTAGTTTACCTAATATCACAAAAATTAACCAAGAGTTATTATTAAGTGGGAAAAAACCAGCTAAGTTTGGTCCGCATTTATTAGGAATTTCTAAGGCTTCAGTTGAAACTGATTCCTTCTTATCCGCGGCTTCCTTCCAAGAGACAACTAAAGTCTTAACTGATGCTGCGGTGAAGGGTAAAGTTGATCATCTCTTAGGCCTCAAAGAAAACGTAATCATTGGTAAAATGATTCCGGCTGGAACTGGTAGTGGCGTAGTTCGTAAGACGACTACTGAGATTGAAGAACTGGCTAATAAATTAATTGCTGAGCGCGAAGAGCGCTTGGAAGATTTAGAAGCAGCTTTAGAATTACCACCGGAAATGTTACTACTTGAACAAATCAAGAAAACGCAGGAATAATCCTGCGTTTTTTCTTGACATATCCTATGAGATAAGTTAATATTATATAGCTTATGCTTATTAAGTGTTTCCGTAAAGGAAACTATATTTTGTGGAAGAAATGGCACACCAGGAAGTGTGTGCAAGAAAGGGGATTAAATGCCAACAATAAATCAGCTAGTACGTAAAGGTAGAAAAAGTAAAGAATCAAAAACCAAAGTACCAGCTTTAAACCGAGGAATTAATAATTTAAAAAAGAAATATACGATTACTAATTCTCCGCAAAAGCGTGGTGTTTGTACACGTGTCGGAACGATGACTCCTAGGAAACCTAACTCAGCCTTAAGAAAGTACGCCCGGGTTCGGGTCAGTAATGGGATGGAAGTTAATGCTTATATTCCAGGGATTGGCCATAACTTACAAGAGCACAGTGTGGTACTAATTCGTGGTGGTCGTGTTAAAGACTTACCTGGGGTTCGTTATCACGTGGTACGCGGTACTTTAGATAGTGCTGGAGTTGAAGGTCGTCGTCAAGGACGTTCTTTATACGGGGCTAAGAAACCTCGTGAAGCGAATTAACCGTCAGAAAGGAGATTAAATAATGCCAAGAAAAGGACATGTAGTTAAAAGAGACGTTTTAATTGATCCAATTTATAACTCAAAATTAATTACCCGTTTAATCAACAAGATCATGATTGACGGTAAAAAAGGTGTTGCGCAAGCGATTTTATACAATGCTTTTGATTTAATAGAAGCTAAGACTAATAAACAGCCGATGGAAGTATTTGAACAAGCTTTAGGCAATGTTATGCCACTTTTAGAACTTAAAGCTCGTCGGGTAGGTGGTGCTAATTACCAAGTACCAGTTGAAGTTTCTGAAGAGCGTCGTTTAGCTTTAGGTTTACGCTGGATTGTAAACTATGCGCGTTTAAGAAATGAAAAAACAATGGAACAACGTTTAGCTAATGAAATTATGGATGCCGCTAATGGAACTGGTGCTTCAGTAAGAAGACGGGAAGATATCCATAAAATGGCTGAAGCGAATAAGATGTTTGCCCATTATCGTTGGTAAAACGAGTGGAGGGAGATTTGATTTATGGCACGTGAATTTTCACTAGAGAAGACTAGAAATATTGGAATTATGGCTCATATTGATGCTGGTAAAACCACTACAACTGAGCGGATTTTATATTACACTGGTCGCACTCATAAAATAGGTGAAACCCATGATGGGACGGCCACTATGGACTGGATGGCACAAGAGCAAGAACGCGGGATTACGATTACTTCGGCCGCTACTACTGCCCAATGGAAAGGCCATCGTATCAACATCATCGATACCCCAGGACATGTTGACTTCACAGTTGAAGTTGAACGTTCGTTACGGGTCTTAGATGGTGCAGTGACAGTCCTGGATGCTAAAACTGGGGTGGAACCTCAAACTGAGACGGTTTGGCGCCAAGCGACAACTTATGGTGTCCCGCGGGTAGTCTTTATTAATAAGATGGACGCGATTGGGGCCGACTTCTTTAAAGCGTTTCGAACAATCTTTACTCGCTTAGGGGCAAAAGCGGCACCAATTCAAATTCCAATTGGAGCTGAAGCTAAATTTGATGGAATCGTTGATATTATTGAACGGAAAGTTCATATCTTCCCAACCGATTTAGCGAAAGAAGATATTATTAGTGATGATATTCCCGAAGAACTGAAACCACAAGTCGAAAAGTATCGTCAAGAGCTTTTAGAAGCGATTGCCGATTATGATGAAGATTTGATGATGCAAGTTTTAGAAGGTGAAGAACCAAGTATCGCTGATATTAAAAAAGCACTACGAGCGGGCGTTATTACGGGAGAATTTTTCCCAGTGATGTGTGGCGCTGCTTATAAAAATAAAGGTGTATTGGCACTACTTGATGCTTTAGTTGAGTATTTGCCAAGTCCCTTAGATGTTCCGGCAATTAAGGGTACTTTGAAAAATGGTGAAGCTAGCGAAAGAAAAGCTGCTGATGATGAACCATTTTCTGCTTTAGCTTTTAAAGTTATTACTGATCCATTTGTCGGAAGGTTAACTTACTTTAGAGTTTATTCGGGTAAAGCAACTTCTGGATCATTTGCTTTAAATGTTGGAAAAAACAAACGGGAAAGATTTGGGCGAATTGTTCAAATGCACGCTAATTCAAGAAAAGAAATTACTGAAGTATATGCTGGTGATATTGCCGCAGCAGTTGGTTTAAAAGAAACTAGCACTGGTGATACTTTAGCGGATGAGAAAAATCCAATCTTACTTGAATCAATGATTTTTCCAGAACCAGTTATTAATGTTGCGATTGAGCCAAAGACCAAAAATGATCAAGATAAAATGGGCTTGGCTTTATCAAAACTAGCTGAAGAAGATCCAACTTTTAAAACATATACTGATGATGAAACTGGCCAAACGATTATTGCCGGAATGGGTGAGTTACACCTTGAGGTAATCGTCGATCGGATGAAACGGGAATTTAAAGTTGAAGCCAATATTGGTGCCCCACAAGTCGCCTATCGCGAAACAATTCGTAATAGTGCTGATTGTGAAGGTAAGTTTATTCGTCAATCTGGAGGACGTGGTCAATATGGTCATGTTTGGATTAAATTCGAACCAAATCCAGGCAAAGGATTTGAGTTCGTTGATGCAATTGTTGGGGGAACGGTTCCACGAGAATATATTAAACCTACTCAAGAAGGCTTAACAGCTGCCTTAAATAATGGTTTAATCGCGGGATACCCAATAATTGATATTAAAGCAACATTGTTTGATGGTTCATCACACGATGTCGATTCTAGTGAGATGGCATATAAAATTGCGGCTAGTATGGCCCTGAAAGAAGCTGCGAAAAAATGTCAACCAGTCTTATTAGAACCAGTAATGCTGGTGGAAGTGGTAGCACCTAGTGAATACTTAGGTGGGGTGATGGGAGATATCTCTAGTCGCCGTGGTCAAATTAATGACCAAGAAGAGCGTGGTAACGCCATCGCTGTGAAAGCGATGATCCCACTTTCCGAAATGTTTGGTTATGCAACTGATTTACGTTCGTTTACCCAAGGTCGTGGCACATATACTATGCAATTTGACCACTATGCGGATGTTCCAAAAAGTATTGTTGATACAGTTGCCAAGAAAAATGCATCACACTAAAATCTATTGATTTTATTATGCATTTAGCTTAAAATAGTAATGAAATAAAAATAGGAGGAGTTTGCACAATGGCAAAAGCAAAATTTGACAGATCCAAAACCCACGTTAATATCGGGACTATCGGTCACGTTGACCATGGGAAAACGACATTAACGGCTGCTATAACACAAATTTTAGCAAAGGCTGGATTATCAAAAGTAATGAATTATGAAGAAATTGATGGTGCGCCTGAAGAAAAAGAACGTGGTATTACAATTAGTACAGCCCATGTTGAATATGAAACAGAAAACCGTCACTATGCTCACGTTGACTGTCCAGGACACGCTGACTACGTAAAGAACATGATTACTGGGGCAGCTCAAATGGATGGAGCGATTCTAGTTGTTTCGGCTACTGATGGGCCTATGCCTCAAACTAGAGAGCACATCTTATTAGCACGTCAAGTTGGAGTACCTAAAATTGTGGTATTTATCAATAAGTGTGACATGGTTGATGATGAAGAATTAATTGACTTAGTTGAAATGGAAGTTCGTGAATTATTAAATGAATATGAATTTGATGGCGATAATTGTCCAGTAATTCGTGGTTCAGCTTTAAAAGCTATTGAAGGCGATGAAGCTTGGAGCGAAAAAATTCTTGAATTAATGAACGCTGTTGACGAATATATTCCAGAACCAGTTCGTGAAACTGACAAACCATTCTTAATGTCAATCGAAGACGTCTTTACAATTACTGGTCGTGGTACCGTAGCAACTGGTCGGGTTGAACGTGGTGTCTTAAAACTTCAAGAAGAAGTTGAAATCGTTGGAATTCGTCCAACTTCTAAGACAGTAGTTACCGGTATTGAAATGTTTAGAAAATTACTTGATGAAGCTACAGCTGGAGATAACATCGGGGCACTATTACGTGGTGTTAACCGTGAACAAATTGAACGCGGTCAAGTTTTAGCTAAACCAGGTACAGTTAAACCTCATACCGTTTTTAAAGCTCAAGTTTACGTTTTAACGAAAGAAGAAGGCGGTCGTCATACACCTTTTGTATCGAACTATCGTCCTCAATTCTACTTTAGAACAACTGACGTAACTGGTGTGGTTAGCTTACCTGATGGTGTTGAAATGGTTATGCCTGGTGACAACATTGAAATGAATGTTGAATTAATCGCTCCGATCGCGGTTGAACTGGGAACTCGTTTCTCAATTCGTGAAGGTGGCCGGACGGTTGGTGCTGGTAACGTTATCGAAATCGTTAAGTAATTAACGAAAAATTATAAGTAAAAGGAATGCTTTGGCATTCCTTTTTTTATTTAGCACTTAATAGTTGACAGTGCTAAATCGTTTTAGTATAATATTAGCAGGCCATTTATAAGAGTGCTAGAAAGGAAGATAAAATGTTAAGTAATCGTCAAATTGAAATATTTAAGGCTATTGTTGATGAATTCATTTTATCAGCTGAACCAGTTGGTTCAAAAACCTTAATGGAAAAATATAGTCTTCCTTATTCTTCAGCCACAATTCGCAATGAAATGGTAGAACTTGAAACAAGAGGTTTACTTGAAAAAACTCATACTTCAAGTGGACGTATTCCTTCGGTTGAAGGATATCGCTTTTATGTTGAGTATTTGATGGAACGACGGGTCGATGATGAATTTTCACTAACGGTTCGTTCGATCTTGGAAGCTTCTAATTTAAGCAGTGAAGAAGTCATTAAAAGAACTTGTGATATCTTGTCACAAATGACTAATATGACTAGTATTGTCTTAGGCCAAGCTGCTAACCAACAAAAATTGGAACATATTAAACTATTTCCAATTGATAATTTAAGTGCGGTCGCGGTTTTTATTACTGATTCTGGGCATACCGAAAATAAAGTCTTTCGTTTTAATAATTCAGTTAGCGTTAATGATATTCAAGCCTGTACTGATATCTTAAATGAAAGATTACGGGGAACTTACCTTCATGAATTAGTTGATAAAATGGAAGCCTTGCGACCTTTACTTAAATCAGTCGTTAAACGGCATGAATTATTATTTAATGCTTTTGTCGAAGCTTTCATTCGTTTTGCCAATGATAATGTTTATTTTAGTGGTCAAACTAATATGATGTATCAGCCTGATTTTGCCGATTTAGAACGGTTGAAGGGTTTAATGGCAATGATGAATAATACGAAATTATTAAGAGATTTAGGTCAAGGCAAAGCTGAAGTTAGTTTACAAACTTCTGATAAGTCACGTTTAATGTGGTTAGATGATCTAGCAATTATTTCTAGTACTTTAGAAATTGGTGAAGCTCAAGAAGCAAAATTAATGTTAGTCGGGCCTTCACGGATGGATTATGAACGAATTTTAGCTTTAGTTGATTACTTAACGGCCAATATCGAACAGATCATTAAAGAAGGAGAAAGTATTAATGACTCAAAAGAAGAATAACATTACTGATGAAGTTGTTTTAGAGCTTCAAGAAGAAATGAAAGAAAAAAGAGCTGAAGCCTTAAGGAAAGAAAAAGAGAAAAGTCAGAAAAAATCTGGAAAAGGTTTTGACGCTAAGCTCAACAAATTGGAGCAAGAAAATGAAACCTTAAAGACGGAGTTAGACACTTTAAAAAATGATTATTTAAAAGTATTGGCTGATAGTGAAAATACTAAGAAACGTTTAAGGTTAGACTTTGAAATGCATAATAAATATCGCTTACAAAGTTTTGCTTTGGAGTTACTACCAGCCTTAGATAACTTAGAAAGAGCTTTAGCTAATACCCCAGAAGATGATCCTATATATTTAGGGGTTAAAATGATTTATGATCAAATTATTAGTTCTTTAAAGAAAGAAGGGGTTGAGGAAATTCCTGCTGAAGGGGCAGTATTTGATCCTAATGTCCATCACGCGATTGCGGTCGAAAGTAAAGAGGGTATCGCTAGTGGTGAAGTAATTGAAGTTTTACAAAAAGGTTATAAAATTAAAGATCGTGTCTTAAGAGCGACACTTGTAAAAGTAAGTGAATAAAGGAGGAAATAAGGATGAGTAAAATTATTGGAATTGATTTAGGAACTACCAACTCGGTGGTAGCAGTAATGGAAGGTAGCGAAGCCAAGGTTATTACAAACCCTGAAGGGAATCGAACTACCCCATCAGTCGTAGCTTTTAAAAATGGTGAAAGAATTATTGGTGATGCGGCAAAACGCCAAGTTGTTACTAATAAAAATACCGCTACATCTGTCAAAAGAATTATGGGTTCAAACGATAAGATTGAACTAGAAGGAAAAAAATACACACCACAAGAAATATCTGCGATGGTGTTACAATACATGAAAAGTTATGCCGAAGATTATTTAGGTGAAAAAGTTACTAAAGCTGTGATTACGGTTCCAGCATATTTTAATGATGCGCAACGTCAAGCCACAAAAGATGCTGGTAAAATTGCTGGTTTAGAAGTTGAAAGAATTATTAACGAACCAACCGCGGCCGCCTTAGCTTTCGGGATTGATAAAACAGATCAGGAACAAAAAGTTCTGGTTTATGACTTAGGTGGAGGAACTTTTGACGTTTCTATTTTGGATTTAGCTGATGGTACTTTTGAAGTATTAGCTACTTCAGGAAATAATAAACTGGGTGGTGATGATTTTGATGATGAAGTTGTCAATTGGATTGTTGCCGAGTTTAAGAAAGATCAAGGAATTGATTTAAGTCAAGACCAAATGGCTTCACAACGTCTTAAAGAAGCGGCTGAAAAAGCTAAGAAAGAGTTATCTAGTACGATGCAAACTCAAATTTCTTTACCATTTATTTCAGCAGGAGCTAGTGGACCTCTTCACTTTGATGCTACTTTAACTCGAGCTAAATTTGAAGCCATGACCAAACACTTAGTTGAAAAAACAGTTGGACCAGTTCGCCAGGCTTTAAAAGATTCTGGTTTAACTAAAAATGATATTCATCAAGTCTTATTAGTTGGTGGTTCAACAAGAATTCCGCTAGTTCAAGAAACTATTAAAAATGAGTTAGGTAAAGAACCAAACCATTCGGTTAATCCGGATGAAGTTGTGGCAATGGGTGCCGCAATTCAAGGTGGAGTTATTTCTGGGGATGTCAAAGATGTTGTGTTACTTGATGTGACACCATTATCTTTAGGAATTGAAACTGAAGGTGGTGTTATGACAAGATTAATTGATCGGAATACTACAATTCCAACTACTAAGTCACAAATCTTCTCAACGGCAGCTGATAATCAACCAGCGGTCGATATCCATGTTTTACAAGGAGAACGTCCGATGGCAAATGATAATAAAACTTTAGGTAACTTTAAGTTAGATGGGATTGCTCCGGCTCGTCGCGGGATTCCTCAAATTGAAGTCACCTTTGATATCGATGTCAATGGGATTGTCCATGTTTCGGCCTTAGATAAAGGTACTAATAAAAAACAATCAATTACCATTACGAATTCTTCTGGTTTAGACCAAGGTGAAATTGATCGGATGATTAAAGAAGCAGAATTACATAAAGAAGAAGATGAAAAACGTCGTGAAGAAGTTGAAATCAAACACAAGGCAGAACAATTCATTAATCAAATTGATGAAACCTTAAATAATGAAGAAGCGCAGATTCCAGAAGATCAAAAAGCTGAAGTCACTAAATTACGTGATGAATTAAAGAAAGCTTTAGATGATAATGATCTAGCAACTTTAAAGGATAAGTTAGCAGCCTTAGAAGCTGCGGCTCAAGAAATGAGCCAAGCCATGTATCAACAAGCAGAAGCCGCTCCTGAAGCAACTTCGGAAGATGCAGCTGATGATGTCGTTGATGCTGATTTCACAGAGAAAAATTAATTACCTAACATTCCTAGTGAAAGCTAGGAATGTTAATTTGATATAAGGAGTGATCACATGAGTAATAAAAAGCGGGATTATTATGAAGTTTTAGGAATAAGCAAATCAGCAAGTGAAGCTGAGATAAAAAAAGCTTATCGAAAACTGGCGAAACAATATCATCCCGATATGAATAAAGCTGCCGACGCAGTAGATAAATTTAAAGAAGTTCAAGAAGCTTATGAAATATTAAGTGATCCTCAAAAACGCGCTAATTATGACCAATTTGGTCATGCCGCCGCCGATAGTCCTTTTGGCCAAGGTTTTGGAGGCTTTGGTGGTTTTGAAGGAGATTTAGGTGATATTTTCAGCTCCTTTTTTGGTGGAGGTTTTGGTGGCTCAACTCGTCGTCAAAGCAATCGTCCTCAAAAAGGTCAAGATCGCTTTATGCAAATGCGAATTGACTTCATGGAAGCAATCTTTGGGAAAAGTGAAAGTATTACTTTAACCGTTGATGAATTATGTAGCCAATGTTTAGGGAGCGGTGCTCGCAGTAAAGATGACATTAAAGTTTGTGAGACTTGTCGCGGTAGTGGCCAAGTCACGCAATCGCAACAAACTCCTTTCGGTGTCTTTCAACAAACAGCGGTCTGTCCGACCTGTCGTGGTACCGGGAAACAAATTACTCACGTCTGTAGTAAATGTCATGGTGAAGGCTATGAAAGAAAACGCCAAAGTGTTGAAGTTAAGATTCCAGCTGGAATTAATACTGGCCAACAACTAAGAGTTGCCCATAAAGGGGAACGCGGTGTTAATGGCGGCGACAATGGTGACCTTTATTTGGAAATCTTAGTTTCACCACACAAATATTTTGTGAGACGTGGTAAAGATATCCACATTGAAGTTCCGATATCTGCAGTTGATGCCACTTTAGGTTGTAAGATTGATGTTCCAACGGTTTATGGTGACGTTAATTTGACAGTTCCAGCTGGAACTCAATTTGGGACAAAACTTCGTCTTAAAGAAAAAGGCGTTCCTGATTTAGGAAGTGGTAAGAAAGGTGACCAAATCGTCGAAGTCAAAATTGAGATTGATAAAAAGCTCAGTCGTGAGAGCAAAGAACTTTATGAGAAATTAAAAGCGACTTCAGGCAAGGATACCGCCTTTACTCGCTTCAAAAATGCCTTTAAGTAAGAGAAATCTTACTTTTCTTTTCAAGGGAGTAGTGATAACTAATGGATCCAAATCAATTTAGTGAACGTTTACAGTTAGCGTTTGCCGAGGCTTACCAAGAGGCAAAGGCTTTACAAAACCCAGAAATGACTACTGCTCATTTCTTAAAGGCTATTTTAACAGCGGATACAATTGATGGTTTCTTAAATAACCTAAAATTGGATAAATTTGAGATGTTAGAATTAATTAATCAAGAGTTAAGTAAACTACCAACTATTTCAAGTCCGAGTGAACCGACTTTAGAAAATCAAGTCACAAATGCCCTTTATCAGGCTAAAAACTTTAGCGATAGTTTAGAGGATACTTATCTTTCGGTAGGACCGGTATTTATTGAACTTTTATTTAATGAAAGTAATATCTCTAAAATCTTACGAGAAAGATATCATTTAAATAAAGATGAATTAATTAATGAGGAAATAAAAAGAAGGAAAGGAGCGATTATGGATAATCCAAGCAAAGAGCTGACTTTAGAAGCTCTAGAAAAATATGGTCGAAACTTAGTTGAAGAAGTAGCGGCTGGAAAAATTGATCCGGTAATCGGACGCGATGATGAGATTCGCCGGATTATTCAAATTTTATCGCGGAAAACAAAAAATAATCCAATTTTGATTGGTGAACCTGGCGTTGGAAAAACAGCGATTGTGGAAGGATTAGCTTGGCGGATTATGGAAGGTGATGTCCCCTTAAGTTTAAAAGATAAAAAACTTTTTGAATTAGATATGGGGCTTTTAATTGCTGGGGCAAAATTTCGTGGTGAATTTGAAGAACGCCTCAAAGCAGTTTTAAATGAAGTATCAAAATCTGATGGTGAAATTGTATTATTTATCGATGAAATTCATAATTTAGTTGGTGCTGGGAAAACTGAAGGGGCGATGGATGCCGCTAATTTATTAAAACCGATGTTGGCTCGGGGTGAGTTGCGTTGTATCGGCGCGACAACTTTTGATGAGTACCGCCAGTATATTGAAAAAGACGCAGCTTTAGAGCGTCGTTTTCAAAGAACATTAGTTGATGAACCAACTGTTGAAGATACTATTTCAATTTTACGTGGTTTAAAAGATCGTTTTGAAAGTCATCATGGTGTCGTTATTCTT